>JAVEVJ010000092.1:0-3654 GCA_034005105.1 Acholeplasmataceae bacterium
CTAGTAAATAAAAAAAGCAAATACTCAAGTTGGAGTGTTTGCTTTTTAAATTTATCCTGTAGGTTGATCATTCATAACGATGGGATGATTGATATTAAATCCATCGTAGCTCACTTCTTGTTGTCTCATAACATCTTCCAATAGATCACGGACGAGAATACCTGTATCGATAGGATCTTCACCATAGATAAAAGGATTATAGATTTTATCAAAGATATAATCATTGGTTGCAACTAAATAGTAGGTATCATCTTCTAAAAGCGACAAAGAGAGTCCATCTCGATAACTCATGGCTACGCTTGAGTTAGCAAAATCCTTTATATCACTTCCAGTGATATAGACATATTTGATACGATTATCAAATGGGAAGATTTCATAGAGTGTTGCAACGGTGATATCTTGTCCACTCTCTAAAGATGATCGTGTTCCCTGATAATTATGAATACCCACATCAGCATCCACAGCAACACGCATTAATTTTGCCATAAATGTTGTCAATTCGTAGGAACTATACGTGCTATCTGAAGTTGTGATCACTTCCGTTAAAAGATCGATGATTGCTAAACGATACTCTCCAATTAAAGAAAGTAAGGTAGGATGTTCAGTTGCTAACCTTATATCTTTAATGATTCGATCACTGGGATTACTGTTTTCCTCAGTTGGACTTAAGTTTCTTACTTGGACACTGTAGACGGTTTTGTCTTCATTTAAGTTCAACGTGACATGTCCTAAGTACTCACCATTATGTCGTGATTGAATGACTGGAACATCGCCTGTAGCCCTTGAAATGGTTTCCGTATATCTTGAATGACTGTGTCCGTTGAAAATCGCATCGATGGTTTGATTTCCAGAGAGACTAGCTAGTGAGGTATTGGTCTGTTGATCGGATCCATGAATAACTGCTAAAACAATATCGACATCTTCTTCGGTACGCAAATAATTAGCGTAGTGTGATGCCCAATAAACGGGGTCTTCAAAACGGTAGGGTTCTACTCTTGAAGTAGCAATGCTATTTTCGAGTCCATACCCCATCAAACCGATGATACCTACTTTGACAGATCCTTTTTGAATAATCGTATAGGCATCGACATGAAGCGGTCTTTCACCTGTTGATTTTTCAATGATGTTTGCTCCAAGAAGCGGAAATGTTGCTTTTACATCATCATAATTTGGATCAAAATAACGGGTCACCTGATCAAGTCCCCAATCAAATTCGTGATTGCCTAAGACAAAAGCATCCATACCAATGTGATTGAAGGTGTCAATCATTGATGCACCGTAATAATAATTAGATAAGATGTTACCTTGGAGGATATCTCCTCCCCCAATAAAGAGGACTTCATCTGGATATTTGGATTTTTCATCTAATATGAGATTACCAATACCTGCTAAACCGATATTTTCACTCGTTTTTTCAATGGCTCCATGTGTGTCATTAAGATAATATATATGCAATGTTGATGATGAAATACCGGTATCAATGGTTGGTTCGGATTTACATCCAACAAGCAAGATGACTAATGCGATAAAAAGAAATAAACGGAGTAATTTTTTCATGATAAACCCATCCTTTGCAAACGTATTATAACACAGTTGTCTTTCTAATTCTCATTTTATGTTATAATGACATTCGTGAGGTGCCAAGATGAAAAAACCAAGACATTTATTCGAACTCTTCTTTGAGTTTTTCAAAATTGGAGCGGTTACTTTTGGTGGTGGCTTAGCCATGATGCCTATTATGAGACGAGAAGTCGTAGAAACCAAAGGTTGGGCTACCGATGAAGACATTATGAAAATACTCGTCATATCGGAATCAACACCGGGTGTTTTTGCTGTCAATGCAGCAACCTTCATCGGCTATAAGATTGCTGGTTTTTTAGGTGCTCTCGTGGCAACCTTGGGCGTCATTATTCCCAGTTTGATAACGATTTCGATTATCTCGTTTTTCTTTATTCAGTTCAAAGAACTGACTTTTGTCAGTTATGCCTTTTATGGTATTCAAGCTGCTGTTGCTATTTTGATCTTCAAAGCTGCATTTAAATTATCGAAAAAGATTCATTTTAATCTGTTTGTATCCATTATTTTCATCGTATCTATGATACTAGCTCTTCTGACTTCAATTAACATCTTGTACCTACTTCTTGCTGGAGCTATTCTTGGTATATTGTATGGTGTTGTCATTCAGATAAAGGAGGCGAAAAAAGCATGATTTTAGAACTACTTCGTCTCGCGTGGATCTTCTTTAAGATTGGTCTTTTCACCTTTGGTGGTGGTTATGCGATGATTCCGCTCATGGAATCGGAGATTGTTGGAAGAAACTTAATTGATATCAATACGCTCTATGATTTCATTGGGGTTGCTGAATCAACACCAGGTCCTATTGCCATCAATATGGCAACATTCATTGGGAATGAAGCGATGATTCAATACGGTATGTTTGCACGCATCTTGGGTTCAGTCGTCATGACAACCGCTGTTGCTCTTCCCTCGTTTATCATCATTTTATTGATCGCATCACTTGGATCTAAATTTTTGGATAGCAAATGGGTGAAACACGCATTTGTTGGCTTAAAGCCTACCGTGATTGGCTTAATCATCTCGGTATCCGTTGCCTTAATGTTGCGTCTTGTTTTCCCGCTCTTATCGCTCAAAAATAGTGTCTATGATGTATCTATTTTCAATTATAAAAATCTAATCATCTTAGGTGTACTGATTCTGATCAACAGGCTCTATAAAAAAATATCACCCATTCTATTCATCTTTATCGCAGCCTTGCTCGGTATCGTTATGTATGGTTTATTTTGAGGTGAACGATGAAAGATCTCACATGGTTAAAGGAAGCTTATATCGCTCATAGAGGTTATCATTTAGAGGACGGTTCTATCCCAGAAAATTCCATCAAAGCCTACAAGGAAGCTCTTAATCGAGGATATGCGATTGAACTGGATGTCAATTTACTAAAAGATCATACAGTTGTTGCATTTCATGATTATCATCTCAAGCGTCTACTGGGTATCGATAAAAATGTGGATGAACTAACCTTTCAAGATATCAAAGGTTTAACGTTATTAAATACGGAAGAGCATATTCCAACACTAAAAGAAGTTTTAGACCTGGTCAATGGTCAAACTCCACTCTTAATCGAATTAAAACCGCATGGAAATGTATCCTTGTTGGTGGATCAAGTTATGAACTTATTAGAGACTTACAAAGGTCCATATGCCATCTTCTCATTTCATCCAAAGGTCGTCTACTTACTCAAAAAAAATTATCCTCAGGTGATTAGAGGACAAATTGCTGAATCCTTTAGAGATGACAAAATGATGTCTCCACTGGTTAAAAAGATGATGAAACATATGCTGTTCAATCCATTAACAAAGCCGGATTTCATTTCTTATGGTATCCGTGATCTACCAAACAAACAACTCGACAGACTTAAGAGAAAAGGGTTAACCATCATCAGTTACGCTGCTCGAACACAAAATGAATTTGATCTCGTTAAAAAACACTATCACAATGTTGTATTCGAATATTTTGAACCTAAAAAAAAGGATGAGCGATAACTCATCCTTTTTGATTAATCCATATCTACATCGAAACTTTCAAGGAGTGATTTCTTTTCAACAGCAGCATCTCCGTGTTTTGTTAAAAACA
>JAVEVJ010000093.1:0-3642 GCA_034005105.1 Acholeplasmataceae bacterium
TGGCTATATGTTTTTTGATCTTGGACGTGTGCTTCACGACATGGGTCAAGAAGAGATATTGATTAGTTTCCTATGTATTTTTACGCTGGGTATGTCTTTATTTATCACTCTCTTTAGAGCGAGTGGCTATCTATTCTACACCAAAGATTATGAGATTTTAGCACCGCTTCCCATTCATCCAAGAAAGGTATTACTTGCTAAGATGACTGTGATGCTCGTCATGCTTTATCTCACATCCTTCATCTTCACATTACCGATCATTTTCTCTTATTTTTATTGGAATGGAATTCAACTATTAAGTCTTATTTACTTTGTGTTAGGATTTCTATTTATTCCACTCATTCCAGTAGCTGTTGTGAGTTTCATTAGTTTAGGTATTGCCATACTGACAGCTAAACTTAGATACGCTCGATTGATAAGTATTATCTTAGTGTTTGCTATTATGATAGGCATATTCATGATAAGTTTTCGAGTCAATGAAGTTGATGTCAATCCTTTAACGGGACAAATTGATCTTTTCAAGGGTATTGCTTCTATCTATTTACCTTTCGATTGGTTTAGAAGGGCAGTTCATGAACAATCAATCGTGCATCTTTTATACCTTGTCGTAAGTAATGGTGTCATCTTCGGTTTATATCTCTACTTGATTCAGGGATTGGTCCACAAGACCAACCAAAAGGGTATACGTTCAAACATAAAGAAATTTGTTGGTGCAATCAAGTATCAAAAAAGACATTTGATTGTTGCGATTGCACACAAAGAACTAAAACGTTTCTTTGGCAGTACAATCTACGCAATTAATGCTGGATTTGGACCAATCATCTTACTTGTTGCATCGGTAGCTAGTCTTTTCTTCAAGACGGAACTTGAAAATATCTTAGCTCAAGCCGTAGGTGTGGGAGGGCTATCGATTGAAGTGATGGTCTTAGCACTGATTGGTTTTACACTAGCTATGACCTATACACCAGCGATATCACTCAGTCTTGAAGGTAAGAGCTTTTGGATTTTAAAGAGTTTACCCATCAAAGCTAAAACAGTCATGTATGGTAAGATTGCTTTCAACTTACTGCTTGCATTACCGATAGGACTGATCAGCGTTCTCCTCTTTGGGTTCTCACTGCAATTTTCAATCGTAAATCAAATTTTGATGTTACTATTAGTTATTCTATTTTCCTTAGTTATCTCAACATTTGATGCGATGGTCAATCTGTTTATGCCAAAGTTTAACTTTGTCAATGATACAGATGTAGTCAAACAGAGTGCAGGAGCATTTCTTGCTATCTTTGGTGGATTTGCTTTGATGGCTATCAATGGTGTTGCATTTTATTTCCTAAACGGGATCATCGATTTAACTTATATTTTACTCGTATTAGTTGGAGTTAATATGATTTTATTGGTACCGCTCATCATATTTTTTGAAACAAAAACAGATCATATATTCAATAAATTACACGCTTAGAGATCTAACGACACATTTAAACGATATGGAACGGCTCACATGAAAAAACCACTGATTCTCTTACTAATGCTTTTTATATTAGCAGGATGTCAAAAACCTGTACCAGAAGAGACACCTATTTTATCAACACCAACTAGTTTAAGAAATGATGGTTTTATTTTATTGTTTGATCCAGTTGAACATGCAACATCTTATATCCTTGAAGTTTTTGGAGAAGAAATAGAACTATTAGACACATCATATGTTTTAGGACTTTATGGTACGTTTGAGTTTCGTGTTAAAGCAAGAGCAGAAGGGTATACAGATTCACCGTATTCAGATTACTATCAATTTACTGCAACCTTTGATTACAATATCATTAGACTCCATTACAGTTTTAATTCAACATTTGATCTCAAACTACTCGATTTAGATGATGATCTAGAAATCGTCTATGTTCATAGCCAAACAGACACCCTAACAGAAAATGACTACTATCTTGATAATAACCAACTCCTTCTTAAGTCATCGTTTCTAAAAACAAGTACTTTAGGTTTTCATAGTTTTGATTTATTGTTATCAAACGATATTTCCAAAAAGGTTCATATCTATTTAACCGATTCCATACATCCCTATAGAGTAACTCAGATGTCCATCTTATATGAAGGCGAAGATGTCATGGTTCAGTTTGAACTTTTAGATGGCACGGTTCACAGTATCACACATATGATGCATGGCGTTTTAACAGAAGATGACTATGAGATCAATGGATCATTCGTAACGATTAAATCGTCTTATATCGATAACTTCTTCGAAACACATCCATCCTATGACTCAATCAGTTTAGCCTTTGATATCTTAAGAGGAGATAAGTTTTATCTTGAGCAGTTATTTATAGATAAAATTATCGAATAAAAAAAGTCCGCTTGGACTTTTTTTATAACGTGATCGTTTGATGAATAAAGGATTCAGGTAACTTGCGGTGTGAGATAATGATCATCGTTTTTGTTGATAGTGCTTGAATATTGCTTAGTATTTTTTGTTCTGTATTGATATCGAGTGCGGATGTGATTTCATCTAATAAGATAATGGGTGCATCCTTTAGAAGCGCTCTTGCTAAAGCAAGTCTTTGAATTTGACCTTCTGATAAACCCGCTCCTTTTTCACCAAGAGGTGTATCTAAACCCAAAGGAAGTTTCTTAAAATCAGAGGCAAGTTCAGCGATTGTTAATACATGCCATAATGCTTCATCAGAAGCCTTCTGATAGAGTTCTAAGTTATCTTTAATCGTTCCAGACATCATCATATGACCTTGAGGAACATAGGTAAATAGTGATCTGAGCGAAGCACTTAAAGGATAGATTTGATGATCTAAAGTGACTTCAAGCAACCCTTCTGTTGGTTCATATAAACCTAAAAGAAGTTTAATCAATGTTGTCTTACCTTTACCGGATTCTCCAGCGATTTGAACGATATCACCTTGCTTGATAGAGAATGACATATCCTTAAGAATAAGCTCATCTTGATAGGCAAATGAAACATGTTTTGCAGAAAGTAATTCAAACCGGTTAAAGAAAACTTTGGCTTCATCATCTTTCTCAAGATGATCTAAGACCATCATGCGTTCGATAGAGGCAGACATCTGATAGTATCTAGGAACGAGATGTGAAAGACCACCAAAAGGTGATTGAAGATGTCCAACCAATTGAATGAGCGCAGTCAGTCCCCCAATGGTTAATGCACCACTTGAAAGTCTTATTGCACCAAGAATAATAGCAAGTCCATACCCAACAGCAAGAAATCCCGTCATACCAAAAGATGTGACCATGGAAAGTCTCTGCTTTCTTAAAGCTGCTTGATAGTAAGCATCCTGTTTCGTATCAAGTTGATGAGTCATCTTTTTTTCAGCTTCAAAAGATTTAATAACAGGAATATGTGAAAGAGATTCTTGAATCAAGGATCTCACGTTTGTTTCTGTTTCTTGCATCTTTTTGTGTCTTTCCTTAATCGGTTTTGCAAGTAATCTAGAACCTAAAAAGAGAAGAACACCTAAAGAGATGAGGATGATAGATAGCGGTGTATCGATAAAGAAAAGCAGTACAAAAGCACCTAAAAAACGTATGACATAAAAGATGAATCTTGGTATGATATCCTTGATTCTATCTGAGATAATATGAATATCACTCGAAAGATGATTGAGTAAA
>JAVEVJ010000027.1:0-17115 GCA_034005105.1 Acholeplasmataceae bacterium
TTAATGTTGGACTCAACAACAATCCGCTCGTTCATATTTTGCCTTATTTAGCTGTTCCGGTATCCGTTTTCTTAATGAAACAGTTTATCGATCAGATTCCTGATCCCATCATCGAAGCAGCGAGGGTAGATGGTGCATCGGATATGCAGATCATCTTCAAGATTATTATTCCGCTCACGGTCAATGCGATTGCAACCGTTGCCATCTTAACCTTCCAGGCAACCTGGGGAGCTGTTGAGGCATCAAATTTATACATTCAAGATGAAACAATGAAATCATTTGCTTTCTATTTAAATACGCTAGCACTTGCGAATACCGGTAGTACATTAGCTGGTGTTGGTATGGCTGCTGCAGCTGGTTTGATCATGTTTTTGCCCAACTTGATCATCTTTATCGTGATGCAGTCACGTGTGATGAACACGATGGCTCATGCAGGAATTAAGTAGGTGATGAACATGAGAAAACTTAAATGGATCCTCGTGATCATCCTCGCATTAACCCTAACCTTTGGTTTTCATTTATCAAGTGATGCAGCATCCACGACATCGTACACGATGACAATTAATGCGAAAGGTCGTTATGTACGAACACAAGATGCTTATTTACCGGATAAAACCATTGTCAATATGGGACTTTCAAGTCCACAAGATATGATGTTTGGTGATAATGATCTACTATATATCGCCGATACAGGAAACAGACGCATTGTTGTCTATAATACGGTAACGAGCACGATTGATCAAGAGATAACTCATGATGATTTTGGTCAACCCAAGGGAGTCTTTGTTTCTGATCGCGGTGTCTATGTTGCTGATTCAACTGCGAATACAGTCTTTTGGTTTGATCACTTGGGTAATTATATCCGTCAATTTGATCGACCAACGACGCCTTCGTACGCCGATCCAAACTATAATCCCAATAAAGTTGTTGTCGATAACAGAGGTAATGTCTATATTTATGGTGAAGGCGTTAAAGACGGTATTATTCAACTCTCAAATACGGGTGAGTTTTTAGGTTATTTTACATCCAATAAGGTTCAACTATCGATTGTTCAACAAATCTACAAACTGATTTTCACAGAAGAACAATTTGAAGATTTCGCATCAAGAGATCCTCAATCGTTCTCCAGTTTATTTATTGACAAAAACTCCATGATCTATACAACAACCATGGGTACTTTTATGAATGCGATTAAAAAGCACAATACACAGGGTGGAAACATCTTTGCTAACAGCCGAACAATCGCTCGTGAAGATACCAGAGATATCTATGTCGATGATCAAGGAATTATTTATGCTGCGATGGAGCAAGGCACGATCTTTATCTATACAGCAGATGGTGATTTCATCTTTAACTTTGGCGCGAGCAACTTTATTGAAGGTCAAGTCAATCCAGATATATCCGGATTATTCACCAAACTCGCTTCATTAGCTGTCGATTCAAAAGGTGGCATTTGGGCACTGGATGATAGAAAGAATTTTGTTCAATCCTTTAAACCAACCGATTATGCTCTTCAAATCTACAGCGCATTAAATCTTTACAACAACCGTCAATATGATGAATCCATCGCTGTTTGGAATGAAGTTTTAAGATTAAATCAGATGTCTGTCATCGCGCATGACAATATTGCTAAGACCTATCTTCAACAGGAACGTTATGAAGAGGCGATGCATCATTTTGAGCTTGCTGGAAACCGTGTGGGTTATTCAGATGCTTATTGGGAAGTGCGCAATATGGGTATACAGACTGCACTCGGTGTGGTATTGGTACTAGTCGTTGTCCTCTTTGTTCTATCGAAGACCTTATCGATTGTCAATCATAAGACGGGTAAAATCACCCTTTGGATGACTCCTGTTCGAAAATTCTTTGACCGAAAACTCCTGAAGGATATTTTCTATATCTTTAGGGTTATGCGTCATCCCATGGATAGTTTCTATGAGATTAAAAAGGGACATAAAGCAACGCTCACATCCGCAATTATTCTCTATTTTGCCCTTTTCCTAGTCTACTTAAATTACAGTATCAACAAAGGCTTTATTTATCAGTTTATCGCTGCAGAAGACATGGATTTGTCTGCGATTATCATCGGATTTTTCTCTATCACATTGGTACTGATGATCAGCAACTACTTGGATACCTCGATTCACGATGGTATCGGAGGAATGAAACAAATATTTATTATGTTCATCTATGCGATGGGTCCACTTTTCATCGCTTTGGTATCGACAACCATCCTTTCTTATGTTCTGACATATAATGAAGTCTTCTTCCTCAACATCATCATGATGATCGGATTTGGGTGGAGTTTCATCAATGTTTTCCTGGGTATCACTGAGATTCATGATTATTCGGGAAAACAAGCCATCAAGAGCATCTTGATGACCGTACTTTTTACAGTTATCATCGCTGTTGTTATTATCATATTGGTGATGATGTGGGAACAACTCTATCTGTTCTTAGAAGCACTGATTAAGGAGGCGATCCGCAATGTTACGCAATAAAAGACGAATCTTAATCATCTTGATTTTCTTGCTTTTCTCCATAACGGTTAGAGCTTCCTATATTGAGTCAAACAAAGATACAAAGATGCCACCGGATACGGTGAGCTATGTCATTGAGGAACCAACCGACATGCAATTTTTAGCAGAAGTTGGAGACTTGAAGTTTTACTATCGTGATTCCCGTGATGTTTTTGCTATTCATGATACCAGAAATGGATATACATGGAAGACGGGTTTAGATATTGCTTCTGAAGATGAACTTAAAGAGGCGTGTGAACTCCTCTTTGCAGGTGAAACACCTCCGACAGAAGCAGAGATTGATCAAGTATGTCTTCCCTATGAAGATTTCATGAATACGCGTTTTGAAGCATTCTCAAATTCACTGTTAACCTTAGAGTATTATAGTGATTCACTCGGTGTCAATAGAACGCCTTCGACACATCCAACAGAAACCGGTGAATCAACCTTAATGATGGTTAATGGTGATCCAACACATTATCGCCTAGATATTCCCTTCTATGTCATCGACGTGACCGTTTATGTACACATTTATTTAACAGAAGATGGACTATCTCTTGAGGTTCGAGATGAAGAAATCATGGGTGAAGATACTCACCTCATCTCATCCTTCATTTTGACACCTCTGATGGGTGCATCGGGTGGAGCAACCATTGCATTTGATAAAGATACCATGGAATATGGTCGTGCTGCAGATGCGGTTGCAAAACCACAGATTCCAGGATACATCATGGTTCCAGATGGTAGCGGAGCACTCATCCGCTTTGAAGATTATTCGACAAGTATTTCGTCATATACCGGTAGTATCTATGGTCGTGATTACAGTATCGATACCTATTATGATCGTGTTGAATCAAACTTTGTTCCCTTAAAACAACCTGGACTACCCATTTATGGTATCGCACATGGCAATAGACAAGCTGCCTTCTTTGCACATACAAGTGAAGGTGCTGAACACATGGAACTTGTGGTTTCACCACAAAATGGTGTTGCACCAAACCGTTCACTCTATACATTTGCTTTTGCTCGATTTAATTTCAATACGTTGATTTATCAGGTCTATAATAATTCAGGAAGTGGTTATACCACATTGATGGAGGATCGTCCTCACTACGATTTCAAACAAGACTATGTCTTTTTAGCAGGTGATGGATCTTCAGATGGTTATCCCGCTGACTACGTGGGTATGGCAAAGAAATATCGTGATCTACTCATTGAAAATGATGTTTTATCGTTGCGTACAGAAGATCTTGAAAGTATGCCTATCCGTTTGGACTTCATTATGGCGGACGCGATGGATTCTTTGATAGGTACACAGGATGTTGTCGTTACCACCATTGACCAAGTCAATGAGATTTTAAGAAAATTACAAGGCGATGGTATTCACTCCATTAATAGTGGACTCTATGGGTATCAAAAAGGTGGTATCACGTTGGGCGATAAGGATCGACCTAGATTTTCTCGGTCAATCGGTACCAAACGTGAATTTGACAAGATTATTACATCACTTGCAGAAGATGGCATGGATGTTTCGCTTGCTCTTGACTATGTGACCATCTATAAAGAACAGATGAGCTTGATTGGTAATGCTACCAAACATGCCAATGGCTGGTATATTAGAGAATACTTAAGAAACGAAGTTGGTCCAGTCAATGAGCGTTATTTTGCAAGACCTTCGGTGATTGCATCATGGATATTATCTCATGAAAAAGCTGTTCGTAGCTTAGGTCTTTTAAGTTTCACCTATGAAGGTGTAACCGAAAGACTCTATAGCGATTACAATAAAAAAGGATTATCAACGACAGAAGCTATCACGCGCTATCAGGAGACGTTTGAGACGATTCATGAAAACTATAAGATCAATGGTGTCAAACCCAATCTTTACTTATGGCCATATATCGATCGCTATTTGCAAGCTCCGATGTTCACATCGCAGCATCTGATCGAAACAGATACCATACCATTCCTTCAGATGGTGCTCAATCAAACGATGGAAGTTTACGCATCCTATGCTAATTTCTCGTTCTATACGGAACAAGATATACTTCGCATGATCGATTATAACGTCTATCCATCCTTTATATTGACACATGATCCAGCTTATGAACTCATTTCAACCAACTCATCCAATTATTACTCGACAGAATTTTCACTTTATGAAGATATGATTCATGCGATGTATTTTCAAATGAATAGTGCCTATCTTCATGTAATCAATGCCTCTTGGACCGATCGTATCGTTTATATGCCAGGTGTCATCGTTAATACCTACGACAATGGTGTTCGAATCGTGATCAATTATACCGATGAGCTCATCACGTATCAAGGACATACCGTTACGGCAAACACGTACCGTGTTTTAGATTGAGGAGGATCCATATGAAAAAGAAAAAAGTATCCAAATTAACCAGAAACACGAATAAAGCTGCGTATCTCTTTCTATTGCCTTGGCTCATAGGTTTTCTCTTCTTTGTAGCTTATCCATTCTTCTATACCATCTATCTATCCTTCTTTTACGTCGTAAGAGATATCACAGGATGGACATATGAATGGCTTGGATTTGGTAACTACGAGACAGCATTCTTCAAGAATACAACGTTTAATCCGTTGATCTTAGATTTTATCGTTGTCGAACTCACCTATGTTCCTGCCATTTTGGTTTTATCTTTGATTTTAAGTTTATTGCTTAATACCAATATCAAGTTTCGAGCAGGATTCCGCATGATTTACTTCTTTCCTGTTGTCGTTTTATCAGGTCCTGTAATGACACAACTCATTAATTCAGATTCAACGACACAAATCGATGTGACCGACATTATTGTCTTTCGGATGATTGAAAACTTTTCACCCTTTATTGCCGATATGATTGGAGGAATATTTAATAACTTTACCATGATTTTATGGTTTACAGGTATTCCCATTATCCTCTTTATGAACGGTCTACAGAAAATGAATCAACAGCTCTATGAAGCTGCGCAAATCGATGGTGCGAATTCCTGGCAGATTCTATGGAAGATTACACTTCCGAACCTTAAATCAACAGCACTTGTTGTAGCGATATTCTCCGTAGTTCAAATTGCTATCTTCCAAGTTAATCCAATTTATGAGTTTGTCGTATCAACGATTACTGGAAATTATACCAAAGGTTTAGGATTCGCCGGTGCTATCGTTTTGATCTACTCACTGATCGTCTTAATCTTTGTTGGCATTGTCTATTTCTTGTTTAGAGATAAGGATAAAGTGATCTATGAGGAATCACTTCGTGAACGTAAGGAACGTATGCGCCTCAAGATGATTAAACTTCAACAGCAGCGTAACCAAAAATCATGGGGTGATCAATTCAAAGATTGGATGAAGAGAACAAAGGATAAGTTCACCAAGAAGGAGGTAAGAGAAGATGACCAGCAAGCTTAATCTCGTTAAAATTAAGAAAGTCTTGTTCGGACATAAAGCAACCTCCGGTATTGTTGGGAAGATTGTTGTTTATGCGCTACTCATTGGTGTCAGTTACATTTTCTTATATCCCCTTTTGCGCATGATATCGATGTCATTTTTAACACAATCCGATTTGATTAATCCTGAAGTTGGATGGATACCTACCCATTTAAATTTCACGAATTATGTGGTTGCAAATCGCGTCCTTCAGTTATTTCCTCCTTCATTTTCGAAATTCTCGGAAGGTGTTTTTCAAGCAATTATTGGTGTCTTCAAGGATGGTGGTAACCTTTGGAAATCACTGAAGAATACTGCTATTTTAGCGGTGATTCAAACAGGTATCGCTGCACTGACTGGATTTGCATTTGCACGCTATGAATTTAGATTTAAGAAATTCTGGTTTGTCATGGTTTTATTATCATTTGTCATTCCACTACCGATGGTAACAATCCCTCGAGTGATGATGTTTTTCGATTTACAAGATACCATATGGCTACCTTTCTTCAATCTCATTCGTGGCACGTTCTTTGAAAGTATCTTCAAACCAAGATTGTTCAATACCCTATTTCCTCAAGCGGTACTCACCCTTTTTGGACAGGGAATTAATTCAGCGATTTTGGTTCTCATATTCTTTAATTTCTTCAAGATGATACCCATTTCAATCGATGAAGCAGCACGAATTGATGGAGCAACATCAGGTCAAGTTTTCTGGCATATCTATGTCAAACTGGTTACCCCGATTATCATTACCGTGTTCTTATTTTCATTCGTGTGGAATTGGAATGATGTCTATTCTGCATCCATCTATTTCTGGGAAAAGAATCCACTGTTGACCATGCGTCTCAATGCATTTGATTCACAATTCGATGATATGGCAGGATTGATTCCAGGACAAGCAGGACAAGCCAGACTCAATGAAGCTTACAAGATGGCTGCAACCTTCTTATCGATGTTACCGTTACTCATCATGTATATCTTTGCACAACGTAAGTTTATTGAAGGTATCGAACGTACAGGTATGACAGGTGAATAACATGAAAAAATGTATACTCATTTTAATCTTTATACTCTTTATCGGAGTACTTTCAAGTTGTAAAGAAAAAGAAACACCTCCTGAAGAAACTGATTATAGTCTTTGCAAGGCTGCAGGTTATGATTATGATCCTACGTTAATCGATGATTATGAACTTGTCTGGTATGATGAGTTTGACTTAGATGGAACGCTTAATAAAGACAAATGGGGTTATGATTTAGGTGGCTCTGGATGGGGTAACAATGAACTCCAATATTATACAGAAGATCTCAATTCGTGGGTTGAAGATGGTCATATGATCATTGAAGCACGAAAAGAGTCCTACATGGGCAGAGACTATACTTCAGCGCGTGTAATCAGCAAGAATAAAGGTGATTGGCTCTATGGTAAAATCGAAGTCATGGCCAAACTACCCACAGGTGTGGGTACGTGGCCAGCGATTTGGATGTTACCTACGGATTGGCTATATGGTGGATGGCCTTCTTCAGGTGAAATTGATATTATGGAACATGTTGGTTATGATCAAAATAAGGTTCATGGATCCATTCATACGAAGTTTTTAAATCATCAGCTTGGTACACAACGTTCAGGCACAAGAATCATCGAAACCGCGTCAACCGAGTTTCATAAATATGCGATTGAATGGTTACCAGACCGCATTAAGTTCTATATCGATGATCATAACTATTTCACATTTCAACCCAATCGTCAAGTACCATGTCCCACGTTAGGACAGTGGCCTTTTGATGCTCGTTTTCATCTCTTGTTAAATATAGCAGTTGGTGGCAACTGGGGTGGTGTAGAAGGTGTTGATGATGAAATCTTTCCGCAGCGTATGGAAATTGATTACGTACGCGTCTATCAGTCTGACTTTATAGCAAACTTACAGAAAGGATAATTTCTATGAAATCATCATTTCAATTTGATCAAGGAAAACTTTGGATCGATAACTACGACCAGAAAAAACCCTTTGCATCCTTTTTACCTGGAGTTGCCGGTATTTATGGCATACCGATGTGGGTTTATTACGTCAACAGAGGTCAATTAATCGCTAGTTTTGGTCTTGAATCAAAAGATCATGCGATGCTTGATTTTAGTCCAGCAAACATGGCATATCGTCGAACCGAAACCGAAGGTTTCCGTACATTTCTTAAATTCAACGGACAAGTCGTAGAACCTTTTAGAGGTCATTTCAACGCAAATAGAAAAATGTCTATCATGATGAATGCGATTGGAATTCAAGAGGATTTAGGTGATATCCAAATGGATGTAGCTTATTTTAACGTCTCTGAAAAGAAGTATCCTGGACTCGTGCGTAAAGTGACATTCAAAAACAAGACAAAACAACCCATTGAACTATCATTTATCGATGGTTTGGCTACGATGTGGCCATTTGGCACCAACCAATTCATGATTAAGAATATGAGCAATCTTGCGGTTGCTTGGTTTGATGTCTTTAATGAAGATCGAAAGATGCCATTATTAAAAAACAGATCAACAACCGAAGATACCGCTGAGGTTGAAGGTGTTGATCAAGGACATTTTTATGTGTCAATCGATCAAAACAATGAAAAACTCGATGTTATCTATGATCCGACACTCCTCTTTGGTTATGATACAGCACTCCACGATCCGATCCGTTTTGATGAACAGTCACTTGACGAATTGCTCAAAGAAGATCAGGTTAAAATCAATCAGTTAATGTGTGCGATGTCTGCAAAGACCATTGATCTTGATGAATCCTACACATTTTATACACTCTTTGGTAAAGCCAATCATATGGAAGAATTGTATCAACTTGAAAACGAGTTGACCTTTAAAGAATTTCTTAAACTGGAAGAACGCTCATCTTCGCTGATTGAAGAGATCACAGAGCCGATGCAAATTAAAACCAATTATCCTCTTTTTGATGCTTATATGAAGCAGAGTTTTCTCGATAATCTACTCAGAGGTGGATATCCACTCGTTTTTAAAGGCAAAGATCAAGATATCATTTATCATATTTATTCACGTATCCACGGAGATATGGAAAGAGAATATAATAATTTCTATGTTGAACCTGCCTATTTTTCACATGGAAATGGATCTTATCGCGATGTTAACCAAAACCGAAGAAACGACGTTTACTTTGTCCCAGAAGCCGGTCTTTTTAACATTCACCAGTTTATGGATCTCATTCAACTCGATGGGCATAATCCTTTAACAATTCAAGGAAGCAAGTTATCCATTGATAAAGAAGATATCCAAGAACTTTTAAAACATATTATAACGGGTCAAGATCGCGTTGAAAAGATGCTTAGCTCACCCTTTACTCCAGGTCAATTAATGACTGCTTTAGATGTTTTTGATATCAAACTGGATATACCACGTGATACGTTTATTCAATATGTGATGAAGGTATCAAAACAATTGATTCAGTCAACCTACGGTACAGGCTATTGGAGCGATCACTGGATGTATAATTTGGATTTGATCGATGCGTATCTAAATGTTTTTCCTGATCGTTTAGAAAAGCTTTTTATGACAGAGGACTATCGCTTTTATCAATCACATATCTCTGTTTACCCAAGACAGATTAAATATGTTTTAACGCCTAAAGGTGATGTCAGACAGTTAGGACCTCTCTATCATGATCACGAAAAGATCACTAAGGCAAAGATGGAAATCGGATCAACAAACTTTCATAAAAATGCTCAACATCAGATCGTTTATGTCAATCTACTGACCAAACTCATTCATTTAGCATTGATTAAATTCAGTAGTCTTGATCCCGAGTATATGGGTATCATGATGGATGCTGAAAAGCCGGGATGGAATGATGCTATGAACGGTCTTCCTGCTATTTTTGGATCCGGAATCACCGAGTCGATCGCATTGAAACGTTTGATCGAAAGACTGACATCAACACTTAATCTACTCGACCAAGAAACGTATCTCATTCCACAAAGATTCATTCAATTACTTCATGAGATTGTTGAACAAGGTCTTCAAGGGTTTGATTATCTCCAAGATATCCGCGAAAAATTTGTTGAAGACACACGGTTTTTCTTTGATCTTCAACCAGGAAAAATCACATCAAGTGAACTTATTCAAAGTCTTAATCGATTACACAGCAAGATTGTTGAAGGTCTTAATAAAGCCAAAAAAATCGGTCATGGCTTGTTGCCAACCTATCTTTCCTATGAAGCCGTTGACTATGTTGTCATGAATTCAAAGCATCCAGAATTAGGATATCCCAATGTCCGTGTTAAATCGTGGAAGGTCAGAATGCTGCCTCACTATTTGGAAGCACCTGCAACCTATTTAAAACAATTACACGATGTTGAGGAAGCGAAAGAAATCTACGCACAAGTTAAAGCGTCCGAAATGTTTGATCATAAACTGGGTCTTTATATCACCAGTTGCCCACTTGATCATGAGACACTTGAAATCGGTCGTGCACGTGCTTTCACCAAGGGATGGTTGGAGCGTGAAGCTTGTTTTATGCATATGTCTTATAAGTACTTGATTGGTATTCTAAAGAGCGGTTTGTATCAAGACTATTTTGCTGATATCATGACAGCGATGCCTCCCTTTATGGATCCTGAAGTATATGGACGAAGCCCACTTGAAAACGCATCATTTATCGCATCTTCAAATAATCCTAATGCTCAAAATCATGGTCGTGGATTTGTCGCTCGTTTGACTGGAACAACATCCGAAGCGATAACTCTGCTCATGCTCATGATGACAGGTAAAAAACTCTTTAGTTTTGAAGAAGATGTCCTCACATTCCAGATTCATCCGATTTTGACAAGTGCGTTTTTTGATAAGCAACACGAAGTTTCATTTACACTTTTTGAACGTGTCAAAGTTATTATTAAGAATCCTGAAATGAAAGATACCTTTGATGGCTTAATGCCTGTTCAATATATACTAACTAACGGTGTTGACACCGTCATCATTGATGATACAAAAGTTAAAGGACATCTTGCTGAAAATATTCGCAAAAAATTCTATCACCAGATCACAGTTACACTTAAATCACATTAAGGAGGAAGGCACGGTTGTGCCAACATTATGAAGAAAATCATCTTACTATGCTTTATCCTCATCTTTGGGGTATTACTTTATGCATGTAAACCAGCAGAAACAGAGCCCACCGATGAACTAAGACCCGATCCATCACTATCAATCAGTGAAAAGGTTGAATGGTGGATTGATCACTTGACCATCGAAGAAAAAGCGGGTCAAATGATACAAGCTGAACGTACCACAAACAATGGTATCAGTGGAGCGACACTCTATGAGACAACTTCCTATAAACTAGGATCGATACTCAATGGAGGTGGAAATGTTCCCTCAGTTAACAGTGTTGCTGGATGGCTACAGATGGCAACAAACTATCGACAAGCCAGTATGAATACATCATCAGGCATTCCAATTATCTATGGAGTAGATGCTGTTCATGGTCATAATAACTTGCTCAATGCTACCATATTCCCACACAATATTGGACTAGCTGCTGCTAATAATCCTGATCTGATGCGTCAGATTGGTGAAATAACAGCCTATGAGGCTGCCCAAACTGGAATGCATATGAATTTTTCTCCATCAATTGGATTGATTAAAGATAAAAGATGGGGCCGTGTTTATGAAACCCTTGGTGAAAACCCTGATGTTGCTAAAAATTTAATCGGACCCTATATTGAAGGCATTCAAAGCTATGGCATGATTGGATCTGCCAAGCATTTTATAGGTGATGGATACACGCTTTTTGGTACAGGATTAGATGGTAAGTTGGATCGTGGTAATGCAGAGATTACAGAAGACGAACTGATCAATATCCATTTACCTCTCTATCAAGAAGCCATCGATCACGGTGTCAAATCGATCATGATATCGTATTCCAGCTTAAATGGCGTACGCATGCATCAAAACAAGCATCTCATCACCGATATTCTTAAAGGTGAAATGGGATTTGATGGATTTGTTATCTCAGATTATCAAGCAACCAATGATGTAACAGGTTCTAACTTCGAACAAAAAATCATCACGACAGTCAACGCAGGTATCGATATGTTGATGGAACCCCATGCGTTTGATCAAGCATATGAAGCGATCATTAGCGGTTATCAAAAAGGGCTCATTGAAATGGATCGTATCGATGATGCCGTAAGACGTATCCTAACGGTTAAATACGAAATGGGTCTCTTTGATGAGATCACACCACCAGAAAGTGATATCAGAAGTGAAGAAAATCTTGCTATTGCGAGACAAGCAGTTAGAGAATCACTTGTTCTTTTGAAAAATGATCAGGCTCTGCCGCTTGATAAAGCACAAAATCTTCTCGTCATCGGTCCAGGATCGAATGATATAGGTATCCAATCGGGTGGTTGGACGATCTCATGGCAAGGACAAGCAGGTGATATTACCGAAGGAACCACCATCTTGGAAGCCTTTCAAAGCATGAGCGAAGGTACTATCTATACCTCACTTGATGATATCGATAAAGTGGATGCAGTGGTCGTTGTTTTAGCAGAAAGACCAGTCGCAGAGATGATGGGTGATCTATCTGATCTCTCTTTGAATGGTTCTACAGGATATCAAGAAAACGTTGATTTGCTCGAAGCACTAGCTGATGTTGATCTACCCGTTATTGGTATTCTTATTTCTGGGAAACCACTCATGATGACCGATTACATGGAGACATTAGATGGCTTTATTATGGCATTTTTACCCGGAACTGAAGGACTTGGTATCACCGATGTTATCTATGGAGATTATAACTTTAAAGGTCATCTACCCTACACCTATCCGTCCATCCTTTCACAGGTAACACATACCATGTTAGATGAAGCATATAACCCTGATGATTACCTATTCCCCTATGGTCATGGCTTAAGTTATCAAGAGGAGTAAACACATGAAAATAATTGGGATACAATCTTTAAAGAATCCTAGAAAATACTTTGAAGAGATGACGATTGATGTCACATCTCATCCACGTGATCCACTGGATTACTACGTTAAAGTCAATCCACAAATAACCTATCAAACCCATATTGGATTTGGTGGAGCTTTTACTGAATCTGCAGCATATACATGGAGTCATTTACCCAAAGATAAGCAGCAACAAATTATCGATGCTTACTTTTCACCCTCGGGTCTAGGTTATACCATGGGCCGTACCCATATCAACTCAAGCGATTTTTCACTAGGTCACTACACATATGTCAAAGACATGGATATTAAACTGCAATCGTTTGATATATCACGAGAAGATTTATATGTTGTTCCGATGATTCAAGCCGCCATGAAGTATGTACCCCATATCAAATTACTTGCCTCACCATGGTCGCCACCTGCTTGGATGAAAACCAACAACAAGATGAGTCATGGTGGAAAATTAAAGAAAGAGTATCAGGAGTTATGGGCGATCTACTATACGAAGTATTTAGAGCAAATGAAGCAAAGAGGAATTCCTTTTTATGCCATTTCAGTTCAAAATGAGCCCGCTGCTGTTCAGACATGGGATTCATGTATTTACACTGCTGAAGAGGAAAGGGATTTCGTCAAAAATGCACTTGGGCCGATCGTTCATGCCTATGATGCTAATCTCAAGATCATCGGTTGGGATCATAACCGAGATTTGATCGTTGATCGTGCAAAAACACTTCTAGAAGATCCACTCTGTGCAAAGCATATGTATGGTATCGGTAACCACTGGTATGTCAGTGAGGCATTTGAAAACTTATCTAAAGTAAAGGCAATGTTTCCAGATACGCATCTTTTCTTCACAGAGGGATGTATTGAAGGTGGACCCAAACCTGGTGCATGGGAAACAGGAGCACGCTACGCTAAAAACTTGATCGGTGATCTATCCAATGGAGTTGAAGGATGGATAGAGTGGAACTTATTGTTAAATGAAGAAGGTGGACCCAATCATGTCGGAAACTATTGTGATGCACCGATATTAGCTAACAGAAAGACACATGAACTGACATTTAACTCATCATATTACGCTATTGGCCACTTTTCTAAGTTTATTAAAGAAGGTGCTAAGCGTATCCACGTGACGCATCAACTACCCAAAGGTCTTCTTACTGTAGGTTATCAAAATCCTGATGGTAGCATCATCAGCATACTGCTTAACGAAACATACGAAAATCACAAGATATCTTATGCTATTGAAGATGAATTCGTCTCTATTGATGTTCCATCAAGTTCGATTATTTCGTTGATTACATCGATTTAACTAAAAATTTCGTTAGCTAGATATGTAAATTATTATATGATATACAAATATAAACTTCTTTGATACAATATGGATGGATTGGAAGTGGTTTGTGATGGTAACCATCGACGAAATTGCGAAACTATCGAAAGTTTCTATATCAACGGTATCCAAAGCTTTGAATGGATACACAGAAATTAGTGAAAAAACGCGCAATCGCATTATTGAAATCGCCAATGAACTGGGCTATATGCCGAATGCAACCGCACAGAGTTTGGTTCGAAAGCGTTCAAATACGATCGGTGTTGTTTATGAAGTTGAATACGGATTAAAAAATCTGTTCTTTTCAGGGGTTTTAGAAGCATTTCGCAAAAATGTTGAATCCAGTGGATATGATATCTTGTTGTTATCTCATAACACGGAGTCTGGACTGGATTACTTAAAACATTGTCAGTCTAAAAACGTAGATGCCGTATTGGTTGTATCCAGTGGTGATAATCAAGAGGCTATTCGTAAGTTGACTCAGAGCCCACTCGCTGTACTCACCCTTGATCCCCATGAAAAGGGTCCTAACTCCATCTATTCGGATTCTTATTTATCCATTCGAAGAAGCTGCAAGTATCTCTATGAACTTGGACATAAACGCATTGCCTTTATCAACGGTTCTTATACGAATTTTATCGGTAGAGAACGTCTGAGGGCCTATCTTGATTTTATGCATGAAAAGGGACTTGAACCACTCTATCTACCAGATAAGTCGAATGAATCCTATAGTTATGAAGAAGGACATCAAACCATGAAAACCATTTTTGAAACCTATGGTTTACCCGAAGCGGTATGCTCTGTTTCTGATCTCATGGCTATTGGAGCAATCAACTATTTACATGCTCATGGATTTATGGTTCCTAACGATGTATCCGTTATCGGTTTTGATGATCTTCAGGTATGTGAAATCGTGACTCCCAATCTGACGACCGTTAGACAAAATTATGAGGCGTTTGGTGAAATTGCCTGTCACACCTTGATCGGTATGATTGAGGGTAAAGTGAGAATGATTGATCCGATTGTCATCGATACAGAAATCGTCGTTCGTGACTCATGCACGAAAAGAAAATAAATAACGAGTGTTCATTCACTCGTTTTTTTGTTTAGATATCTTAAAGCATGTTATAATAATATCAAATCATCACATGTTAAGATTAACGACAATAAAACCGTTTGGAGGAGGTAATCAAATGGGACAAAAAATCTTAATTGTCGAAGACAACGTATTGATCAGTCGTAGTATTGAAACAAAGCTCAAAGAAGAAATGTTTGAAGTCAAAGCTGTTTTTGATGGTGATGAAGCGATCAAGCAATTTGATATGCTAAAATATGATGTTGTACTCCTCGATTTGATGTTACCTAAGGTGAGCGGTGAAGATGTCCTCAAACACATCCGTAATAAGGGAGATGTTCCCGTCATTATCATATCAACAAAAGATAGCGATGTCGAAAAAGCCATCAACCTTGGATTGGGTGCTGATGACTATCTTGCGAAACCTTTTTCGATGCTTGAGCTCGTCGCACGCGTCAAAGCAGTTCTTAGAAGAAGTCATAAACAAAACGATAAAGAGGTCAAACAACACCTATCTATCGGCAATCTAGAGGTTAACTTGAATAATTTTGAGGTTAAGAAAAACAATCAAAAGGTTGATCTGACACTCAAAGAGTTTGAAATTCTAAAACTTTTACTCACCCATCCCGATCAGACATTTTCGAAACAGCAGATGTATCGTACGGTTTGGGGTGAAGAATACTACTATAACGATAATGTCATCAATGTTCACATCAGAAGATTGCGTGAGAAAGTCGAAGATGATCCATCCAATCCTAAAATCATTATGACGATGTGGGGATTTGGCTACAAACTGGGTGATTTTGCTAAACAGGAGCTATGAGCTCCTTTTTTTAAGCAAAAAGTAAGGTTCTCTTAAGAGTTTAGAGATACTTTTTTGATAGACTAAGCAGTGAGGCGATTATTTCATGAACACATATACGATACCTTGGGCTTTCATTTTGAAATATAACTACCCAAAACAGCAATTAAAACTGCATTCATCCACATTGAACCAAGCATCATCTTCAGTTTTCAGTCAAGAAATGATCTGGAAAGATGACAAGATTAGACATCAAGTTCATAAATATGATTATCGAAAGTTGATCTATTTTAGTCAAAATCCACTGATTCAACCATTTGATACGATGCTTAGACTCAAAGATGATAATCAAAAATCTTATGTTCGTACACAAGCTATCTGCAAAAGTCATCCTCAAGGATTTCATTGTATTCTTGTAGATGATTATGAGATTCATCAACTCAAACCTAAATGGAAAATTCAAGATCACGTTACGTTTCAAGATCAAGCAATTTTTGAACTCATGGACGAAGAAGAGGTGCATGGATTAAAGGACCATTTAGCACATATGATGGATAAATTATCGATTTAAGATAAACTTAATAAATGTGTCATAATCACTTAAGAAACAATCGATATAATGTAGATGAAATCAAAAAGTGAAAGTTAGGTGACACAATGAAATATGTCATCATGGCATTAACCGTGATGCTTGCAGCGATGATCTTCATCTTAGAAGTATCAAAAGCACAAGCGACATTCATCCAAATTCATCAGATCGTTATTGAAGATCATGAAGGAAATGTAATCTATAGCGAATACTTTGCTGAAGGTGCTGATCTCAAAGCGTTCTCGTTACCCGAAGCTCCGATAAGACCAGGTTACACATTCATTGGTTGGAGTGCTGATCTTCCAGAAGAAATGCCAGAACATAGTATTGTGATTGTTCCAACCTACATTCAGCACATACTCAGTTTAGATATCACATTATAAAAAAAAGCACGATGTGCTTTT
>JAVEVJ010000094.1:0-3488 GCA_034005105.1 Acholeplasmataceae bacterium
TCAGATGAATAATTTCTTGCCATCGTTATTCCCACTGGTTGGTATCGAATCTACTTCAAAAATTGCTCAAGGATTTGTCCTACCAGTGCTCGCTGTAGGATTGCCATCAATTGCCGGTTTGACACGTATTTTACGTGCTGAGCTTTCTGAAGTTTTGACATCAGAGTTCGTCCTTTTGGCGAAGACAAAGGGATTAAGTCATACACAAGCTGTCTTGAGACATGCTATTCGTAACTCCTTAGTTCCAATGGTTCCTATTATTATCGGATCATTTGCAGGACTTTTAGGAGGATCATTTATTCTAGAAAGTGTCTACGCAATTCCTGGAGTTGGTCGCATTACACTCCAAGCACTTGCTGCTGGTAATTATGATTACAACGTCATCATGGTATCCAGTGCGTTTTACGGTGTTATTGGTTTATTCACCGTTCTCATCGTTGACTTATCATACGGGCTTATTGACCCACAGATTAGAATGGGGGCAAAAAAATGAGCGAAAAGAACTATTCCAAAGATATGTTTCAATTGGTTCAAGAAAACGAACGTTTGCTTGATAAACCTTTAAAGACTAAGCAACTCAGTTATTTTCAAGATGCGATGATTCGTTTTACCAAAAATAAATATAATGTGATCGCAACCGTTATACTTGCTATCTTTATTTTGATGTCCATATTTGTACCAATCATTACACCTAAAAATTTATATACACAGACGAACTCATCACTTACAACATTACCTCCAAGAATTCCCCTACTTGAAAAAATAGGTATTTTTAATGGTACTAAAAAGTATAAAAACCAGCCTATTGATTATGATACAGTTGATCCTGACACAGGTTTAGGATATCCAACAGTAGGTTTCCAAGTTGATTATATTCTCATGGATACGCTTGAAAATCAACAGGTTGTTGGTTCTGATCGTAGCGCTCAGTATCGTGGTGGAACCAATGAGCTTTATGTGAACTTTGATCGTACAGCTTATTCAATTGTTAGCAAAGAACCGTTTACTTTTCAGGATGGATACCAACTTCAAGTTGATATCAATGAAATGAAAACAGCAGGTACCGTCAGTCTCTATTTATCGACTGTTACATCTGGGGCAACACTAGAAGATTGGGATGATCTCGTCTTCATAGGTAGTGCAACTGAAGCAGGTATCTACACATATGATGCAATGGCATCAATTGCTAATGGATCTTCTTATCACGTATTGCTCAAGTATGAAATTGATGAACCATCAGCTAATGGTCAAGAATATGTATCACTCAATGCGATTCATGTTCTAGATGATGAAGATGAATCTGTTCAAACATACAGTGGTTTTGAACTCTCAGACTTCGCACTCTTTGTTATTGATACCACGACAGAAAATGGACGCTATCTGCGTAAAAATGCAGTGATGACTGTCGCGTCGTTTACATATGATGTGTATTCAGCGTTGTTCTCTGATAGGCAAAGAACGATTGGTGAAGTTGAATACCTGCGCATATTAAGTGAAAATGAAGGTATGGAAGAAACCATCGTTTTAGATGAAGAAAATCCAACCACAACATGGTCGTTTGGAGAAAACTTCCCATTGACAGGTGTTGTCAACGTACATGAGCGCACGATTGGTGGTAAAGTCTATCGTACCTATGACGTGATGATGAATGGTGCTTATCAGTTAGGTTTTGAAGATACACCATATTTCCTATTTGGAACCAATGTCTTTGGTCAAGACTTATTCACACTAATTTGGTTAGGTCTTAGAACATCACTTCTTTTAGGTTTCCTTGCTGCTCTAGTCAATATCATTATTGGTATTATCTGGGGTGCAACCAGTGCATATTATGGTGGTCAAGTCGATATCCTGATGGAACGATTCACAGATATTTGGGGATCATTCCCTCAAATTACCATGATTGGTATTATTACGGTCTTAATTGGTCCGGGCTTCACCGCACTCTTTATCTTCATGGTCTATGACGGCTGGATAGGTGCTGCGAAGATTACGAGATCACAATTCTATCGCTATAAAGGAAGAGAATATGTCTTAGCTGCACGTACACTCGGTGCATCCGATCGACGTATTATCTTCAAGCACATATTACCGAATGCACTTGGAACCATTGTCACCCGTGTTATTTTAAGTATTCCATCTGTTATCTTCTTAGAAGTTAACTTATCTTACTTAGGATTTGGTATTGGTAATGGACAAGAATTAAAGATTGGTCCTATCTCGTTGACAGGTACATCGATTGGTGTCCTCTTAAATGATGGACAGCAACAGATTTTTGCAGGTAATCTATGGCTCGTTATTGCACCTACCATCATTGTATCGGTTTTGATGATTACCTTCAATATGTTCGGTAATGCTCTACGCGATGCATTAAATCCACAGTTGAGAGGTAACTAATATGAGAAAAGAAAAAGTATTAGAAGTTAATAACTTAACCGTTTCATTTAGAACACCTAATGGGTTGGTTCGCGCTGTCCGTGATGTTTCCTTTGACCTCTACAAAGGTGAAACGCTCGCAATCGTTGGTGAATCTGGCTCTGGTAAATCAGTGACCACCCGTGCAATCATGGGTATTCTTGCAAGAAACGCGATTATTGATGATGGTGAGATTCTCTATCGTAACCAAGATTTAACCAAATTATCAGAAGAAAACTTCCACTTAATACGTGGTAACAAGATCGGTATGATCTTCCAAGATCCCCTTTCTTCACTGAATCCTATCATGAAGATAGGTAAACAGATTACTGAAGCAATGCTCGTCAATGGAGACCGCATTAAAAATCGATTTTCTGATCTATATCATGTCGAATACCACGATTATTTAAACCTCATCACATTGATTAAGTTAACAAAGAAAGAAACCGTCAACAAAATATTTGAAATCAATAATGATGATTCATTTGACCGTGCGGAAAGAAAAGCTCGCATCAAATCCATTAAAGAAAGAAACAAAAAACATATTGCTGAACTCAAAGCTAAACTACCAGAACTTAAAAAGAAGTATTTAGCGAAAAAAGCGGAAGCAAAAGAACAAATAAAGCAAGAAAAAGCTGTCATCATCGAAGAGAAGAATCAAGCATTTGAACAACTACAAAAAGAGTTACAAGAAAAGAAATTACTTCTCGGACAAGTGGATAAAAATGATCCAACTTACCTTAAATTACAAGGCGAATACGATGAAGCGAGAGAAAAGCTTGCAAGCAATTCTGAAGCCTATCGCAGACGTTTTAAGGTTACCAAAAAGGAAGCTTTTGAACGTGCGATTGAAATCATGCGTGAAGTGGGTATTCCTGAACCTGAAAAACGCTTTAATCAGTATCCATTCCAGTTTTCAGGTGGTATGAGACAGCGTATCGTTATTGCAATTGCTCTTACTGCAAATCCAGAACTCCTCATCTGTGATGAACCAACAACCGCACTTGATGTGACCATTCAAGGACAGATTCTAAACTTAATTAAAGATATCAAAAAAGAACGTGATCTTTCGGTTG
>JAVEVJ010000028.1:0-10065 GCA_034005105.1 Acholeplasmataceae bacterium
TAGTAGAAAACGAGCGATCACGCTTTATATGTCTTATGATATTGAGCATTATGAAGAACTCAAACATTTAGGAAAGATAACACACGGGAAGGGTTGTTTATATATCAAGGAGTTGGATGATGTCGATCTTGGTGTACTTAAAAAATTGATGGAAAAAGCGATTAAGGATACACTGGGTTTATCGTTTATTACGCAAATTGAAAGGTAGGAATACTATGAATTATGATCGTATATACAATATGAAGTTTGCTGATTTGTACCCAAATTACGTACAAAAAGCCCTTCGGAAAAATAAAACTCAGGAGGAAGTCGATACGATTATATGTTGGTTAACTGGACACACACATAAGACATTAAAAGAGGTTATAAGTCAGCAGATAAGCGTTCGCTCGTTTTTTGAACAATCACCGCATTTTAATGAACATGCACATCTGATAACTGGTGTCATCTGTGGAGTCAAGATTGACGAGATTGAAGACCCTTTAATGAAAAAAATACGTTATTTGGATAAGTTGATTGATGAACTGGTACGTGGAAAAGCCATGGATAAAATACTTAGAACATAAAAAAAGGCGATCGCCTTTTTTTATATATGGAAACGTCTCTTAAATTCATCTCTACTTGCTTTGGAGGGCAAAAAGATAATTCCTAAGAGTGTAACGAGCGCGTAAGAGAAACATGCAACAGATGGCCAAGTTACCTGAGTTGCACCAAAGAGGTTGAGCAGACCAGGGACAAGACCAACAATCGTGACGATACTCAGGCTTGAAAAATAATCAAACCATTTTTTCTTATTGAAAATGATAAGAATCGTTATCAACAAGATGTTTAGCATCAAAGCGAACGGGAAGACATAATCCAGTGCCCATGAATGATTTCTGATAGCTAAACCGATCAAGATCAACATGCCCACCGTTACAATGATACTTTTTGTCATTTTTGATGTCCATATTGTTGGTATAGCTAGTAAGATGAACATAACCACTGCATAGATGTTGGTAATCGAAACGACGAGTGACCATGTCAAAGGAAATCCATCAAGAAAATCGATATAAATTGAAACCAATATCGATACAATATTCAAGAAGATAAACAAACGATGAAAGAAACGCGATGCATTTTTCTTTTTATATTCACTAAACTTATAGGTGACTACATCATCATTCTCATGTTCAAGATCACCGTTACAAAGCATGCAATGATCAAGAGTTGTATCATAATGTACATGACATGTTTTACAATATTTCATCATAGCCCTCCTTGTAATTGGTATCCAAGGTAATATCAAGACCTTCACTGACTAAAAATTGAATGAAGTAATTCATGATCGATAGGTCTTTGAGTGGAGAACTCATAATAATATTCGTATGGTTTTTTAATGAAATGAGTGTCATAGCAATACCATAACCTGCATTGACAAAATCAGCATCGATCACTTTCTTTTCCAATCCAGTGGGTAGATCAATAATACCTAGATTTGAAATTGAACAACTCGATATCGATTCACCTAAAATATTGTAGCCGATCTTAAATGCAATTGTTTTGAGAACAAGCGGCAATATTCGAATCAACGGATTCTTTTCAAAACCAACCAATGAACTAATTCTTGATTGAAGCTTTTCTTTATCCAGTTGATCACTAAACTGCAGCTTTGTCAATTCAAGCATGTTTTCGAAAGTCCAATCAGTTCTTTTAGCATCAAAGGTTGCTTTGATGTAAAGTGAGAAGTTTCTTAACGTGACAGAGTCAAAATAGGGACGCAGATTCACAGGTATAAAAACCTTTAGAGGTTTTTTCCCCCCGATAAAATCGACTGTTTCACTATAGATGGAATAAGCTAACAGAGCTGTTACAAATTGTGTAACAGTTGACTGATACTTTGTTTTTACCAATTGGATAAGATCTTTGGTGGGTATGCGTAACTTCATCATAAGAACCCAATGGTTTGAAAAACGTTCACCACTGAAGTGGTAAGCTTTTTCTTCCTTTAAGTTTTTCTTTTTTGCTTTATCATAATTGGATACAAAGTTGTCTTCACTTTCTTTTTTTGAATAAGGAAGTTCACTTAATATTTTATTTTCATGATCAAATTTAATACCTCTTAAACGATAGTAGTTATAGACAACCGATTTTAAAAAGTGCATCGCTCCTGCACCATCTGATATCGCATGGAACGTTTCAAGTGTTATTTTATTATCGAGATAATAAACTTTGAATAGATATCCTTTATTGTCGTGAGCTTTAAAATATTTACACACTTGTGCGGGTTCAACTTCAACCTCAAAATGCTTTGTATTTGATGCAAAATAATTCCAAAAAAGGCCATTTTTTAATTGAACGGCAAACGTCTCAAAACGGGGTAAGACTTTATTGACAGCTTCCTCTAGTAGTGTACTGTCTACCATTTCGTCAAGATAAAAAGAGAGTCGAAAGACGTTTGATCGTTCGTCTTGCGACACAGCAGGAAATATTTTCCCAGCATTATCGAGTTTGTACCAATATTTTTGTTTTTTCAATGACATCACCTGAGATGACACACGATGTTATGTATGTCACCACTATTATACCCTTTTTTTACATCAATAGAAAACATTTCACAGAATCACATAAAGTATTTCGAATTCGAAGCATAATGCTTGTGGTGATGAAATCATTTGATTATACTATATTTGAAGGATGTGAAAGTATGAAACCACTTAATGGTATACATCATGTTACAGCAATCACGAGCAGTGCAGAAAAAATATATCACTTTTTTACATATATATTGGGTTTGAGATTGGTAAAAAAGACGATTAACCAAGATGATATACAAACATATCATCTCTTTTTTGCTGATGATCAAGGGAGTCCAGGAACAGATATGACCTTCTTTGATTTTCCAGGTATTGAACAAGCAGTTAAAGGAACAAATGAATTAGCGAAAACATCATTTAGAGTACCAAGTGATGAAGCACTTTTATATTGGCAAAAACGTTTTGATAAATACCAAGTCAAACATTTTCCAATCATCAATCTATTTGGAATCAAAATGATGGAGTTCCACGATTTTGATAATCAGGAATATATGTTGATATCTGATGAACTTGATGACGGTGTGAAACCAGGTATTCCTTGGCAACTGGGTCCCATTCCATTAGAGTTTGCTATTAGAGGTCTTGGACCCATCTTTATGCGGGTGAGTCACATCGAACACTTAGATCATGTTTTGACCGATTTGTTAACGTTTAAAAAGACAGGTGATGACCATTTCTTTTATAGATATGAAACTGGACTTGGAGGAAATGGTGGTAGTGTGATCGTTGAGAAAAATACAACCCTAGGTATCGGCAGACAAGGTTTTGGAGGGATTCATCACGTAGCATTTTCAGTCAACGATACGACCGACATTACTGCTTGGATTGATGAACTCAATCATCTTGGGAAAAGACATTCAGGCCTAGTTGATCGTTTTTACTTCAGATCACTATACACAAGACTCTACCCAGGTATGCTCTTTGAACTTGCAACAGAAGGACCAGGTTTTATTGATGATGAGGAAACCTATGAGACATTAGGTGAAACGTTAGCTCTTCCTCCAAAGTTTAGGAATCAAAGAAAATCCATCGAGAAACTCGTCAGACATATCGACACTGTGAGAAGCAATTTAACATTTGAGAAAGAATATATAGATTAGGAGTAAGTACATGAATAACGAAAAATCTTTACTAAAACTAACGACAGTCTTATTTCGTGCGATGCAAAACGTTGATAAGGTCATCAAGAAAGACATTTTATCGTATAAACTCAACACATCAGAGTTTGGTACGCTAGAACTACTCTACAATCGAGGAGTCCAACCCATGCAGTCCATTGCTTCAAGACTTCTTATGGCGAATAGTTCAATGACTTATGTCATTGATCGACTAGAAGAAAAACAGATGATCAGGCGTTTTCAAGATGAAAATGATAAGCGGATGATGATGGTGGATCTTACACCTAAAGGACGAGCATTCTTTGACCAAATTTTCCCAAAGCACGTAGAAACACTTCGCATAATGTATCAAGATCTAAGTGATGAAGAACTGCTAATATTGATCGAACTTCTTAAAAAAGTAGGTTATAAAGCCAATGAGATAAAGGAGCACATGTGATGGAGCACATCTATATCCCGGGTAAGAGTGAGCGAATGTTGGTTTTACTTCATGGAACTGGTGGTGACGAAAATGATTTGATACCCATTGCTAAATATATGGATTCAGATGCTCACATACTCTCTTTACGTGGAAGAATAAAAGAAAATGGTATGAATCGTTTCTTTAAAAGAGTATCACCAGGTATTTTGGATTATGTAAGCTTAGAAGAAGAAACAGATAGCGTTTATCAATTTATCAGAGATAGTATCTCTGCATATCAGCTCTCACTTAAGTTGGTGACTATTCTGGGTTATTCAAACGGTGCAAATATGGCAACGTCTATCCTCTTAACTCAAAACCCATTGTTTACTCACGCTATCTTATTAAGACCGATGATGCTTCAAATTCAAGCACGTAATGTTTCTCTAAAATCTTCAACTATCTTGTTGATGTCTGGTAAGACAGATCCGAATGTACCAGCTAAAGATCCTTTGGATCTCATGCATCTATTCAACAGACTTGGTGCGTCTACAGAACTTCATTGGGAAAATACATCTCATCAGTTATCACAACAAGAGATAGTTTTGGTCAAAACATGGTATCAAAACAGAATAAAAGATTAAATTGAAAATTGCGTTTTATGTTATGATGTTGTTAGAGAGGTGATTGATAATGTTCGATATTACACAACAGGATGTCATAGCACTTGTTGATAGTTATGTAGACAGTTTTGATCCATTAGTCTTCAGAGAAATCCCAGCAAAAGAGAAGAGAAAGTACATTATTTTGTGTATGGTCATTCACTATTTTAACAAGGACGTCCTCTATAGTGAACAGGAAGTCAATCAGATTCTTAAACCTATGTTGACTGATCATGTCATGATTCGTAGATATTTAGTTGATTACGGATTTCTAGAACGTACAGAAAATGGATCATCGTACTGGTTGGTAAAAGATCCTAAAGATTATCTCATGTATCACATTGATAACTATAAAAAATAAGTCGAGATGCATATCATCCCGACTTTTTTTTCATTGGACGTAGTCCCTGAATAAATGATTTAATGGATATTCGTTTGACGCGGTTTTGATCAGCTAACCATCTGAGTGTATCGTAGATGGTATCCTCAATAGGTCGTATTTGATAGTGTAGTTCTAAACGAGCTTTCTCATGACTAAAAAAGGAATTACTTGAGAGTGTATATAGGGAATATTTTGAATAAATAGGAGGTAATTTTCTTAAGCGATAGTAGACTTCAGCAAAAGGGATAGCTAGTTTTGCAAACCACATGGGAAGTACATGAATACGTCTTTTTTTTCCTGAAAAATTTCTCAAATGTTCAAAGAGTTCACTTAAGTCAATGCGTGATCCAGATAGAATATAACATGAGCCAATTTGACCCCATTCTATAGCCTGAATAATCCCCTGTGCAACATCTCTAACATCGACAAAATCATAGGCTCCTTTCACACGTGATGTGAGTTTTCCATTTAAGTAATCTTCAATCATTATGGTGAGGTGTCCATGTCCAATATCGTCTGGTCCAATGATACCTGAAGGGTGAACAACAATGCCATTCAAACCCTGTGAAATGGCTTCAAGAACCAATTTAGAAGCAGATGCTTTTGATTTTGCATAAGCACCTATGACCCGATTTGGATCAAATATATCTGTTTCAGAAATAACTTCATTATGATCACTTTCTTGAATTGCATGGACCGAAGAAACATAGATAAATCGATGGATATGATGTTTCATGGCTATTGAAATCAAATTCTTAGTACCGCCCACATTGACCTTTTCAATCAGTGGATTTTTCTTGTTCGTAATCGATACAATTCCAGCTGTATGAACACAGACAACTTCGTGATCTACGTAGTTGGTATCAGATAAATCAAAAAAGGGTTCAAGTGTCTCTGGTTGTGTAACATCACCAAAGAAAACATGACATCCTAAAGCCTCTAAACGTTTCGGCGAATCGCTCGGTAATATGAGACCACGCACATGTTTTGCTTGACTTCTTAAACGTGCAACCAAATTGTAACCCAGATGACCATTCGCACCGGTGACAAGGTAAATTCGATTCATGATATCACCTCTTCACCTCTAACTTATAGCCAAAAATATAAAAAAGCAAGCGTTTCATTTAATGTCACACAACATGTGAGAAATCACACATTTAATCGAGACACAACGTTTCTATAATATGCTTTATTGCATCTGTCAGCGTATCAATTTCCAAGCTGAAAAGATGAGGTTTAAAGCGTGTTTGACGACGTTCATATGGGACGTGAATGAACCCAGCTTTTGTTGTTAATTCTGGGTGGTTATTTAATTCATGCATGATGCGGTAAAAGATGTTATTACATACATAGGTACCCGCACTATTGGAAATACCTACAGGGATGTAATGTGCTTTTAAAGTATGCACTATTTTTTTGATGGGTAAGGTCGAGTAATAGGCAATCGGGCCAGAAGGAATGATGGGTTCATCTTGCGGTGTGAATCCACGATTGTCGGGTTGATCTGAATCATTTAAATTGAGTGCAACGCGTTCAACCGATAATTTTTTACGACCACCAGCTTGACCAATCATTAAAATGATGTCAGGTTTAACCTCATGTATCTTATGGATTAAGATATCTGCAGCTTCTGAAAAGAGAACAGGTAACTCAATTGTTACGAGCTCACAAGGTAGTTTATCTTTATCTAATCTCTTGATAACCTCATAGGAGGGGTTCACTTGTTCTCCACCAAATGGCTCAAATCCACTGATTAATAGCTTGATCACGTTATACACCTCTGCATTATTTTACCATAAAGTATGAGGTAAATGGATGGTTGTTATACCTTGTTAGATCACATATTTTCATATATAATGAAATTAATATGTAAAGATGGGATGTGGGATGATGTCTAAAATTGTTGAATTAAGTATCGATGAATACAAAGACTATCCATTGGTCTATGAATATATGACAAAATTTTACTATGACATTAGTATTAAATTGAAGAAGGATATTCATGTGAGACTTAAGAGAAAGAAACTAGGAAAAAAACAAAACAGGTCATTTACAGAACCTCTTTTTCAAAACTTTATCGAAAAGCCAGAAGCATTTGGAATCTTCGATCGAAAAAAACTTGTGGCAGCGATTGAGGGCTCTATCGAGACCTGGAACAATCGCTATCGTATCTGGAATATTGCTGTTGATAAAAAGTACCAACGACAGGGTTATGGAAAGCTCTTATTTAGCCACATCATAGAAGTTGCTAAATCTCATCAAGCACGAGCACTCGTTTTAGAATGTCAGAGCTGTAACGATCCTGCTATCTCTTTTTATCTGAAACAGGGTATGCATTTTATTGGATTTGACACATTAGCTTATTCGAATCATGATGTACAAAATAAAGAGGTCCGACTTGAAATGGGTATGCGACTCGATTGATATTGAGGTTATATGGAAAAACTTTGGACAAGAAATTTCACGATTTTAACCATTGGTTCACTCATTTGAGCTCTGGGGAGTGCTGCAGCTAGTGTTGCTTTTGGTATACTCATATTCCAAAGGAAGGTTCACCACTCACATTAGCCATATTTATGGTTGCCAATATTGTTCCAAGAGTTATCACTGGATTCATCGCTAGACCCTATATCGACAGACATTCAAGAAGAAAAGCAATCTATCGATTGGATTACCTGTCATCCGTTTTATTTGTCCTGATCAGTGCCATCTTGTTCATGGGGTATTTTGATGTCTTAGTATTTACATTACTTGCAGGATTTTTTGGGATTATCGATACGATCTATCAACTTGCTTTTATGAGTATGTTTCCTGAAGTTATAACAAAAGGAAATCACTCAAAGGCATACTCATTATCCAGCCTTATTTGGTCATTATCAGCTGCATTAATGGCTCCAATCGCAGCATTTATGATTGACAATTTTGTCTTTGGTGTTGCCTTATTAATGGGGTTCAACGCTCTGACTCATTTCTTTGCAGCAAGTGTCGAAACAACCATCAAACTTGATGAAAAACTCAATCAAAAAGAAGTGGTTGGTTTTAAATTTATTCACGATCTGAAAGAAGGTTTTGGTTACTATAAGGTTGAAAAAGGCATATACGGTATCGCTATTTTGTTCGCTGCATTTAGCTATGTATATGCTTCGCATGATTTACTTAGGATGCCTTATTTCGTTTCAAGTTCCGTCTACACTTTACAGCATTTCTCATTTTTGATTACAGCATCCTCAATAGGTAGAATCGTTGGTGGTATCATTCATTATACCTTCAGGTATCCACCAAAAATGAGATTTATTATTGCAGTTTTTGTTTACTTTGCAGTCGAATTATTATCAGCAACCATGCTATATATGCCGTATCTTGTGATGCTTTCAGTCAGTTTTATTATTGGGTTATTATCAGTGACTTCGTTTAATATTCGTATGACAGCAACTCAAGTCTATATTCCTACTGAAATTAGAGGAAGAGTGAATTCATCTCAAAAGTTGTTATGGAATATTGGTGCGATTCTAGGTGCACTTATCACCGGTATCATCGCGGAATACACAGTTCTAGATTATCGCTTTATTATGCTGTTAATGTCATTAGTGTCACTTGTCACTATTGTGCTTGTTCCTGTAAGAATGCACCAGGAATTTAAGAAAATCTATAATGCTGAAGTATAAAAAAACAAGGGACCATCCATGTGAATTTTCCCTTGTTTTTTATTATTTGTTTAGTTGTTCTTGTAGTGCTCAATGACAAACTCTGAAAAGCTAATGTTGAAGTCTCTATTGATCATTTGTGTGAATTTTTCAATTTTTAGTTGATTGCCATCAAGATGGAGTGCCTCAAAACACTTGATGAGCATACCTTCATAGTTCACATAATCGCCCAGTCGATAATAAGCTAGCGCACTGTAGTAATAAAAATAGTCGAGTAAATAAAAGTTTTTGTTGTCCATTCCATGTTTAATACCCAATAAGCAATAATCGATGACTTCTACATAATCTTTGTTGCTACCGGAATACTTGGCTAGTCGAAAGAGAACCAATGGATATGCAAAATTAACACTGGATCCCAATACGACCGATGAGTCATTGAGTATCGTTTTGAGTCTTGAAGCAATCATTTGTTTATCATTCACTTTGGGATCAAGATCCAAGAGTGAAGTCAAGATTAACATTTCCGTCAAGGAAAAGATAGATTGTTTAGCGATCTTTGAAAAATGAATAAGTTCCTTATTCTTTTCTGCAGCATTCTCTGCAGTGATCTTTTGATTGATGAAATCATATAAGATGACGCTGTGCTCAAAGAGCAGACTGTTCTCATAATCAATAAATTCTCTGTCTTTGTAGATGTTTCGTAAACGATCGACCTCTTCATGGTTGTTATAGACAACAAGATTGTAAAAAGTATCGATTTCTTTCGATTCTTCAATACGTGTTGTTTCAATTTCACGAAGTAAGTTGATCGTTTGTATACCCAATCGACCACATAAACGGTCAAAAACTTGAAAAGGGATGTCCGATTCACCACTGAGATATCTACGGTATTGGCGTAGCGATGTGATGCCATTAGTAAAGGACTCTTGAGAGATGTTGCGAGCAGCACGAAGTCGCTCCAAATAGTTGCAAAGTTCTTTAGATTTCACATTTTTAACCTCGATTTCTCAATTAAAGTGTACGAATAGGGCGTATACGCCCTGTTTTTTTACCCTAATTGATAATACAATTAGGTAAAAGGGAGGCATTGCCATGAAAAAAATTATCGTTGTTTTATCAGTTCTATTTGTCGCAGTTCTTACAGTCTTAGGTCTCAAGTATGTTCAAGCTCAAGGTTTTAACGGAATAGCTCTTGATTTTGATGATTCAGGATTCCCAGAATTCGTACGTATTGACTTTGATGATTCAGGATTCCCAGAATTTGTACGTATCGACTTTGACGA
>JAVEVJ010000028.1:10165-16411 GCA_034005105.1 Acholeplasmataceae bacterium
GACTCCGGATTTCCAGAATTTGTACGTATTGATTTTGACGATTCAGGATTTCCAGAATTCGTACGCATTTAAAAGTCAACATTCAAAATACAGCACAATTATATCATAGTTTATGTGTGCAATCTACCAGACATACCAAAATCATTCAAATCTCTTTCACGTTGGTTCATTGCACCACGAAAAAATGATAGCTTTACGTTTCACATCTTAAGAAAGCCGTTTGTTAAGCTTGAAGTAATCAAGTATCTTTGACACTATTATAAAGTAAAACAAATAGGATTGACATAAGTCATAGGAAGTCATTTAGCACTTTTTACTCAACCACGAAGGAAATGATAAACATGAAAAACATTGTAAAGCTTTCGATTTACTTAGGCATATTTATAACCATTTACATAACCGGGGGACAGTTAATCAATCAGCTTTTAACCGAAGTTGCTACGATTACGAATACAACTCTACTTTTTCAGTATGGAGGTATGATTGGATTTTCGTTATTTGTCATATTCATCATCATGTTACAATCTGAAACCGTTACAAAGATACGCATATATAAACCGAGATTGTCTATGATCATGTTCTACACATACATCATTTCCGGTATAACGCTCATTATTTTAACAATCCTCTATTTCACACTTCAAATAGCAATTCTCATGGCTCTACTTTTCATGCTGCTAACAGCAATACTTGATATGATTCGCGACAAGATCATTCAGGTACATGAAGGCAATGCTTTACATCCCAAAAAGACGATTTAATTAACAATACAGTATTTCTTATATGATTATCAGTAGTCATCTCTTTCAAAATGAACACCTTTTCGGTATCATAAGAGTGAGAGGAGATGTTGATATATGTCAATTGAGCATATCATAAAAAATCGTGTAAGTACATCAAAGTTTACACCAGAACGTGTTAATCCGGAGCTACTGATTGATCTTTTAGATGTTGCAGTTTATGCACCAAACCATAAACTGAGACAACCTTGGCGTTTTATTATCCTTGAAGGTCAAGGTAAGGAAACTTTTGTTAAAAAGTATCTTCAGACAATGAAAGAAACTGAACAAGCTGAAGTAAGTCCTAAACTTCAAAAAGTGATGGATGCTCCTGCTGTCGTCGTCTTCATCATGAAGAAAAATCCAATCTTTCAAGACGATCTTGAAGATTTACAAGCTTGTGCAGCCTTAATGCAAAACTTTTTATTATTACTTGTTGATCACAATATGGCGGGTTTTTGGAAAACACCAAACTATATTCAGTCCGATAAATTTAAAGATACACTTAATCTTGCCACCGATGAAATTGTAGTGGGTATGATTATGGTTGGCTACCCAGAGGCTATGATGATAGCTAAACCAAGAAAGAGTGCAAAAGAATTAACGACCATTTATTGATTGATCAAAAAAGATGACATGGGGGATGTCATCTTTTTGTTTACTCTTGTCTATATTTGAATTTTCTAGTTGACTCAACTGCTATTTTCCATCCTTTGATATAGGATTCTCTTGTGAGTTCATTCATGTTAGGTGTATATGAGTTTTCAAGTTGCCATGAAGATCGAATATCATCAACCGTTTTCCAGTAGCCAGTAGCTAGACCAGCTAAATAAGCAGCTCCTAATGCAGTGGTTTCCAATATTTTAGGTTGATCGACTCTTAAATTGAGAATATCAGCTTGAAACTGCATTAAAAATTTATTGACTGTCGCACCACCATCTACCTTAAAGGACGTAATCGGTATTTTGGTATCTTCCTCCATCGCTCTTAAAACATCCATCGATTGATAGCATATAGCTTCTAATATAGCTCTTGCGATATGTGCTTTTGTTGTTCCTCTTGTTAAGCCAAAGAGTGCACCTCTTGCATCTGAATCCCAATAAGGTGTCCCTAAACCAACAAATGCAGGGACAAGATAGACTCCTTCATTGGATGTTAATGATTTGGATAATGATTCTGTATCAGATGCATGATCGATGAGTTTGATACCATCCCTTAACCACTGTACTGAAGAGCCAGCTACGAAAACAGAACCTTCAAGTGCATACGTTATTTCATTGTTGATTCCCCAAGCAATTGTTGTCAGTAGACCACGCTTGGATAAAATGGGCTGACTTCCTGTATTCATTAACATGAAACACCCTGTTCCATAGGTGTTTTTGACCATACCTTCATCAAAACATGTTTGACCAAATAAAGCTGCTTGTTGATCTCCTGCAGTACCTGCAATAGGTACCTTTTTACCGAAAAAATGATGAGGTGCAGTATATCCATAAACCTCTGAACTTGAATGAACAGAAGGAAGCATAGACATTGGAATATCTAAAATATCACAGAGCTCCTTATCCCAAGTTAGATTGAATATATTAAACAATAAGGTTCGTGAAGCGTTGGTATAATCTGTGATGTGTATCTTTTCACCTGACAGTTTATAGACCAACCATGTATCGATTGTACCAAACATCAGTTGCCCCTTATTGGCTTTATCACGAGCTCCTTTTACATGACTTAGTATCCATTTAATTTTAGTTCCTGAGAAATAGGCATCGATCAATAAGCCTGTTTTCTTTCTAAAAATATCTTCATAGCCCTGATCTTTGAGTTGATCACATAGATCAGATGTTTGTCTGGACTGCCAAACGATTGCATTATATATGGGTTGTCCTGTTTCTCTATCCCAAACGACCGTTGTTTCTCTTTGATTCGTAATACCTATGGCATGAATATCTTGAGGTTTGAGTTTTGCCTCGAGCAGTACACGTGCCATGACTGCTAGTACAGACACCCAAATTTGGTTAGGGTTTTGTTCAACCCATCCTGGTTTAGGATAAATTGCTTCAATCTCTTCACTTGCCATAGCAAGTATGTTGGATTCATGGTCAAAAATGATCGCTCTTGTACTCGTTGTACCTTGATCTATGGATAGAATATATTTCATTATTGTACTCCTTTTTCGGTCATAGGTTACGTCGATTTGGTTGCAACCATATCAACACCCGTATGATGAATATCTGCTATGATGATATCTCCTATTTTAACATGTTTTGTGATGAGAACATCATTTATTTCTTTCATGATCTCAAATATTAAGTCCTTTGGAACAGCTTCACTTGATTTTATCGATAGTCTAGGAAGGTGAGGAAAGACGGTTTTAACGGTGGTGGTCAACGTGCGTTTTGGGTTTGTTATTTCAGCTAGCGCGTAGTTGAACCCACGAGGGCATTGATTACCAGAGATCTGCATATGATCATCAACTTTTATATGGCAACCTACTGGACAAATAATACAAGTTAACTCTCTCATATGTTTTCCTCCAGACGTATGGATATGGGATCAGATGACAACCATGCTTCAGGTGGGATAACGATATGTTCCATTTCTGCTGGAGCTAAGTACTTTCTTTTCCTTGATGCAATAATGTGATCATTTTGAAGTACCTGAATGGTTCCTGAAATCATCTTTTTGGTCACACGAAATGAAAGTGCGATGGGTTCTTCCAGTCGATCAAAATCAATCACATGAGGAACAACATAGCGTATATTAGATCCGATTTGAACTTCTTTAGTCACTTTTTGAGTGTTCTTTTGATCGAGTAGATAGTTTTTTGCATATCTACCTGCCTTTTCACTTTCTTCAGATACCCAGTCAACCAAATCGTGAACATGGAGTGCATTTCCACAGACAAATAAACCATCGATACTCGTCATATAGGATTGATCAACGATTGCGCTCTTTGTGATTGTGCTTTTTTGAAAGTTAATTGATTCGAAAAGAGCAATATCCGGTATAAGGCCAATGGATAAGAGAAGGGTATCAACATGAAATGTCTTTTCTGTACCTATGATTGGCTGTAGATGATCATCTACTTGTGCAATCGTCACACTATCGAGTGTATCATGACCTTTAACATCTACAATGGTATGAGATAAATAAAGAGGTATCTTAAAATCATCTAGGCATTGCACAATGTTTCTAGTTAAACCGTTGGAGTAGGGCATCAATTCAGCAACTCCTAATACGGTGGCACCTTCAAGTGTCATACGTCTTGCCATGATAAGACCGATATCACCGCTGCCTAAAATAAAGATACGCTTACCAACGAGGTAACCATCCATATTGAGGTAACGTTGAGCACTACCTGCTGGCATAATGCCTTGAGGTCTTTCACCAGGTAACTGAGCAGCACCTCTTGTTCGTTCATAACAACCAGATGCGATGATCAATGCTTTCGATTGAATGTGCTGATAACCTTCAGATTCACTGGAAACTGTGGTGATGAATGCTTGTTTCTTTTGAATATCGATGACGGTTGTATTTAACATGACATGGATATTTTTAGATTTCAATTGCTCAATGTAACGAGCTGCATACTCAGGCCCTGTTAATTCTTCATGAAAAAGATGTAGACCAAAACCATTATGAATACATTGATTGAGAATACCACCTAAGATGGGCTCACGCTCGATGATATGGATATTTAATGATTGATCGTGTGCAGCAAGTGCAGCTGATAATCCAGCAGCACCACCACCGATAATTACAAGATCTGTTTTAATCATGTGCTTTCGTTTCCTTTTTTAGTATTTGTGTGTTTTCGTGATAATAGTTGACATCACTCAACTTCATACCTTTTTCACGCGCAATGATTTTGAGCACTAATCCTTCGCAGTAACCACCTTGGCACAAACCGCTTCCCGCGCGCGCGCGTTTCTTTATTCCTTTTACGGTATCATTTCCAGTTGGTCCATGTATGGCATCAATAATTTCTTGTTCTGTGATTTTTTCACATTTGCAGATAATGTTACCATATTTTGGGTTATTCTTTATCATTTCTGGTCTTTCTTGTTCTGGTAAATCATAGAAAACAATTGGTTTTTTTCTTCGTGGATCAAAGTTTGTTTTTAGAGGAGACGTGATTCCAAGGATATCATGGATCAGATATTTAGCAATGGCTGGTGCTGCAGTCAACCCGGGAGAATCAATACCTGCAACATGATAGAAATGTGAATAGTGTGTCGATTCTTTAATGTAGAAGTCATCATAGGTTGAAGTAGCTCTAATGCCTGCAAATGTTCGAATGATTAATCCATAAGGAATGTGAGATGTCATCTTCATAATGGAATCCTTAATATAGGTAAGGCCTTGATATGTCGTTGTTGCCTGATGTGTACTCATCTGATTTTCTGAAGAAGGACCAAGCAGAATATTCCCATGAACTTGAGGTACAATCAGTACGCCTTTACCACGTTTTGTTGGCAGAGGATAGATGACATGGCTAAACAAGCCTTTTGCTTTACGGTCAAGAACTAAATACTCACCTCTTCTAGGAGTTATCTTAAAGGGAATATCATTTTCAAGCATATGTGCGATTTGATCGCTCATAACACCTGCTGCATTGATGATGTTTTTTGCATATAATTTTTCATGATTTGATAATGTGACAGTAAATATATCTTTTTCTTTTTCAAGATGAATGACTTCACTATTACGTCTGAATTCCACTCCATTTTTTATCGCATTTGACATCGCTGCAATCGCAACTTCCCAAGGATAGGTAACTTTTGTAGTTGGTAGAGATAAGGCCTTTGTAATGCTATCATTAAGCAATGGTTCTTCATATCTAACCTCATCTCCAGATAACATTTTTAGTTCACTCACTCCATTTTGTATGGCTCTTTGATAGAGTTCATCTAGAGCATATTCCTCATCTTTACCATGTACAACAACAAACGCACCTGTTCTTAAAAGTGGAATTGATAATTCCTCTTCAAGTTCATCATAGAGCTTGTTGCCTTCAACACACAGTTTAGCCTTTAGAGAACCTACTTTAGGATCGTGTCCTGAGTGTATAATGGCACTATTTGCTGTTGTTTGATGACTCGCAATATCATTTTCTTTATCAACAACCAAAACAGTTACCTCATAACGAGATAACTCACGAGCGATGAGTGAACCAATAATTCCAGATCCAATAATGATGTAATCGTACATAATGCCTCCTAAAAATAAAAAGAGAAAAACAACACACAAATACGTTTTTTCTCTCTCATCTCTTTTTTATATTAACTTGTTAAATCCATAGCGAAGGCTTACTTGTGGTAACTGCCACCGCTCCTGCATGGATACATGCTAGTATTTGATCCTTCGTTGTAATCAGTCCACCCATCATGATGGGACAGTTGATGTGATGTCTATTCTCTGGTAGTATATCTACACTGATTGCGGGTAGAACTTCAAGGTAATCAGG
>JAVEVJ010000001.1:0-70439 GCA_034005105.1 Acholeplasmataceae bacterium
TTTTTTAATTCCTATTTAAAGTGATTCAAGAAGCAGAATTTATTGCTATTTTTTAGTGGATTAAAGATAAAATCTTTATCAACTATGTAGCATCATGATATAATATCTTTAAAGCGGGTGAACCCATGAAAAGATGGTTATTCTTTATCGTAGCAGTCATTTTACTTGGTGTAAGTATCTATCTCTATTTCCCCTACCTGACAGCACTTTCAGGTGAAGGGCTCTTTCGTCTTTTATTTTTAATCGGATCAACCATCTTTACCTTTGTTATGCTCTATATCACATTTAGCATCGAAAACAGACAGAAGGTAAAGACTTTACAAAATAGATTATCGATGTGGACAAAATTGTCTTATCACGTCAATCAAGTCGGTGATGAAGTCTTTAATGAACTACCGATCGGTATCATTGCACTTGATGATGAGTTTGAGATCAAATGGGCAAATCCACACGCAAAATCGATATTTGATCCTAAAATAACGGGTAAAGCACTTAAAGATATTCATCCACAGCTTCATCTGTTAGCGATGAATAATAAAGTCAATTTCATGATTCAGGTAAAATCTGAAACCTATGATGTCATCTATCGTCCAGAGTTTAAGTTTTTCTATCTCTTTAACGTTTCAGAACGTGAGATGGTTAAACAACGTTACATGGATCATCTACCTGCGTTAGGTATCATCTATCTCGATAACTTAGATGAAGCACTCGCTTCATTAGATGTATTAGAACAATCCTCACTCAAAGGTGAATACCTCGCTGCTATCGCAGACTGGGCGAATAAGTATGATGGATTCCTAAAACCCTATGACGATGAGCGTTTAATTATTATCTTATATCGCAAACAAGTCCAGTTAATGATACAAGATAAATTTGAAATTCTTGATAAGATCAGACAAATATCAACACAAAACCAAGTGCGCATCTCCATTTCGATGGGTATCGCATCATGGAATGTTGATTATGAAGAATTAGGTATTTATGCACAAAATGCAATCGAACTCGCTGAAAAACGTGGTGGAGACCAGGTCGTTGTTAATATTCAAGATCAAAAGATTCAATACTTTGGTGCAAAGACGAATGCATCTGCTAAAAATTCACGTGTAGGTGTTCGCATCAATGCTCAAACGATTCGCGATTTTATTGATAAGTCATCCAATGTTTTGATTATGGGACATAATCAAGCTGACCTCGACGCGTTTGGCTCAATGATTGGTGTTTATCATATGGCTCTGGCGAGCAAGAAACAAGCATATCTGATCATTGATGAACCTAAACTTGACTTAACAACACAAAAAATATTTCAAATTCTACGAGATGAACTTCCAGGATTCAAGGAGCGTCACCTACTACCTGAAGAAGCAATCCGTCAAATCAATGAAGGAAGTTTATTGATCGTCGTTGACTCTCAGTCACCCAAGATTGTGATGGCACCTGAGGTATTAGACAAAGTAACAAAACTCATCATTATTGACCATCATCGTGTAGGTGAGGAATCCTTTGATGCTGACTTCTCATTTATTGAACCCTACGCATCATCAACGGTAGAACTCGTGATGGAATTGCTTAATTTCTACAATCTTGAAGATGAAATCAACATCACACCACTTGAAGCAACCGTCATGTATGGTGGTCTCATCGTCGATACGAATAATTTTGCATATCGCACCAGTTCAAGAACATTTGAAGTAGCCTCTAAGCTTAAGGATTTAGGCGCTGATATAACAGAAGCTAAATTGTGGTTACGCCGTGATTTAATTCGTACACTTGAAATTAATCGTTTACTCGAAAAAGTCGATATATTCTTAGATCGATTCGCTTTTGTTGTGACATCTGAAATCTTTGATGATCGCATATTACTCGCGCAAGTAGCTGAAACACTACTTTCGATCAATGGCATGGATGCCGCATTTATGATCTGTCGTTTGGGTAACGATACGGTAGGCGTATCTGCAAGATCTTATCAACAAGTGAACGTTCAATTACTGATGGAAGCCATCGGTGGTGGTGGACATCTCAACAGTGCAGCTGCGCAAGTGAAAAATCAATCGGTTCAAGAAGTCTATGAACAATTAAAAACATATTTAGAACTCGAATATGGTGGAGGAGGAGAAATCGTGAAAGTAATCTTACTAGAAGATGTTAAAGGCAAAGGTAAAAAAGATGATGTGATTGAGGTAGCCTCAGGTTATGGTCAATTTTTAGTCACACAGAAAAAGGCACTCATTGCAAATGATGAAAATATCGCTGCACTTAATAAAGCAAAAGAAGAAGCATTTTTGGAACAACAACGTCATATCGAGTTAATGAAAAAATTAAAATCTGAAATCGATGGTAAAAAGGTAACGCTCTCGATTCAGATTGGACAAGATGGTAAACTCTTTGGTGCAGTGACGACCAAACAGATTGTTGAAGCATTCCAACAAGCACACCACATCATGATTGATAAGAAAAAAGTAGAACTTTCTTCTGACATCAATTCGGTTGGTATCTATACAGCAACCGTTCAGTTACATAAAGACATTAAAGCGTTATTCGAAGTACATATCGTTGAAAAGTAGGGTTTGATTATGGCTAAGAGCTTACCGCACCATCATGAAGCGGAAATGAATGTCTTAGGGACTATCTTTTTAGATCCCAAAGAAATTTTATCCGTTGTTGACCAATTGAATAATGAAGATTTCTTTGATCAGGGGCATCAACTCATTTTTCAAGCGATGAAAGACCTTCATGCCGATCAAATGAAGATCGATTACACATCGGTTGCTGCTAAGCTTGAGGCTTCTCAAATGCTCGCTAAAGTCGGTGGCATGAAGTATCTTTTACAGCTTTCTGAGTATGTACCATCTACGAGACATTTAGAAACATATATCGATCTCGTCAAAGACAGTGCACTCAAGCGTGAAACCATCGGATTAGCTGGAGAAATTTTAGAAAAGGGCTATGAAGGTGATATGGACGCAGCAGATTATGTGACGTATGCTGAAGAATCTATTTTCGCCTTGGCACAAAAAAGAAAAACATCAGCGTTTGCTGATTTAGCCGATGTCATCCGTGAAGTTAAAGAAAAGACGGAACTTAACCGCGACAAAAAAGGTGGGATTACAGGACTTAGAACCGGATTTTCAAATCTGGATAATTTGACCTCTGGCCTCCAGCCAGAAGAATTGATTATTTTAGCTGCTAGACCCTCCATGGGTAAGTCTGCGTTTGCCATGAATCTAGCTCTCAATGTTGCTAAACGAAACAAAGATGGACAGTCAAGTGTCGCTATTTTCTCGCTTGAGATGTCCAATGAACAGCTTGCTGCTCGTATGCTCTCTGCAGAATCTAATATTGAAAATAATAAAATTAAGACGGGTCACTTAACATCCCGTGAATGGCAATTTTTAGAAGGTGGTATGCAATCTTTAGCCAAACTAAAGATTCTCTTTGATGATTCTGCAGCTGTATCGGTTGCTGATATTCGAGCAAAATGTAGAAAACTAGCTCAAGAAAATCGTCTCGATTTTGTCGTTATTGACTACTTGCAACTCATTAAAGGTGATGAACGTTCAGGAAATCGTCAAGAAGAAGTTGCAAAAATCTCAAGATCTCTTAAACAGATGGCTAGAGAACTAAAAATACCTATTTTAGCACTATCACAATTATCACGTGAAGTTGAGAAACGTGAGGATAAAAGACCTCTACTAGCAGATTTAAGAGAATCTGGTTCAATCGAACAAGATGCTGACATTGTGATGTTCCTCTACCGTGAAGACTACTATGAAAGAAAACAAGAAAATAAAACAGGTGAAGTTGAACTCTCCATTGCAAAAAACCGCCAGGGTATGGCAGGTGTTATTCTTAAATATCGTTTTGATACTGAATTTTCAAGATTTACAGCACAATCAGAACGCGAAGAAGAAGCCTATAAAGATTAAAACATGGTGCAGGAAATCCTGCACCTTTTCATAGAAAAAGCTTCCTCAATTGAGAAAGCTTTTTTTGTACTTATTTAAGTGTGAAACTTAACATCCAAATATGCTTTTCAAAACTTGCTAAGGTTGTAATGATGAGATCAGCAGTGACTTCATCTTCAAGATCCTGTGCAACCTTTAAGACTTCTTTGAGTTCAACCACTAAGAGTTTAAAATCATCGAGGATGTGTTTAACCATCTCTTCAGGTTTTTCAGTTCCATTTGCTTCCTTAAGTGATGTGATGGCAAGATATCCCTTTAAATTGGATACAGGTTTTCCACCGATCATTAAGATTCTTTCTGCAAACGCATCGTAGAGTTCATTAACTTCATCATAAAACGCTTCAAATTTTTCATGTAGTTGATAAAACTGTGGACCTGTTACATACCAGTGAAAATGATGTAATTTGGTGAACAATACACTCAAATTAGCAACTTGCTTGTTTAATGCTTGATATAATTTTTCCATAATGTTACACTCCTTTTTCTTTTATTTTCACTTATATTATAGCATATTTTTAACTATTATTCTTTCAAGACACTTTCATGTAGACAATATGATATAAATCACATCTTTCGATGGAAAAAAAGGGGATTTTGTGGTAATATGTTTTAACGGGTGATATGATGTTTGATCGATTAGCAATGATGGAAAAACGTTACGTAGAAATTCAAGATAAATTGGCATCAGGAAGTGTTGATGTCAAGGAAATGACGAAATTATTAAAGGAATCAAGTACACTTTCGGACGCTGTAGAAGCCTACCGTTTCTACAAGACGAAGGAAGAAGAGTTAAGTGAACTTGAACAGATGATGGATCTTGAAGAGGATGAAGATATCCTTGAGATGGCAAAACATGAAAGCCAAACACTGCGTGATGTACTAGAAAAAACTGAAGAAAAATTAAAGATATTATTACTGCCTAGAGACCCCAATGATGAGAAAAACGTTATCGTTGAAATCAAAGGTGCTGCAGGAGGAGATGAAGGCAATATTTTTGCTGGAGATCTTTACCGGATGTATGCACGCTACGCAGAATCTAAGGGATGGAAAATAGAAGTCTTATCCGCATCAGAAGGTGCAATGGGAGGCTATACATCCATTGAATTTATGGTCTCCGGAAAACTTGTCTACTCACTACTCAAATACGAGTCTGGGGTTCATAGAGTCCAACGCGTACCAGAAACCGAATCGATGGGACGTGTCCACACATCAACCGCGACAGTGCTCGTCATGCCTGAAGCTGAAGAGTTAGAAGTTGATGTCAAATGGGAAGACATTCGTTTTGATACATTCAATTCATCGGGTCCTGGAGGACAATCAGTTAATACAACCAAATCAGCGGTCAGACTTACTCACCTTCCAACAGGCATGGTAGTGGATTGTCAAGAAGGTAAAAGCCAACATGAAAACAGAGATAAAGCGTTCCGCTTACTAAAAGCTCGTATCTATGACAAATTTCTTCAGGAACAACTTGAAAAGGAAGGTGCAGAGCGTAAGGCTCTCGTTGGTAGAGGAGATCGAAGCGAGAAGATAAGAACTTATAATTATCCTCAAAATCGCGTATCTGATCATCGTATCGGTTTAACATTGCAACGCTTAGATGTCATTATGGAAGGACGTCTTGACCTCGTCATTGAACCTTTAATCAATGAATTTCAAAAGCGACAACTCGTTGGTGAATCCAAGTGACCTATGAATCCTTATTGAGATTAGCTTATAAAAAAGTAGCTCACAAAAATAAAGAAGAGGAAGCAGCAAAACTCCTCCTAATGGAATTATCTAAGTTGGATCCTCATGAGTTTTATCTATCCATGAAAGAAGACGTTGATCAAGATTTCATCAGTCTATATTTTGATAAACTTGATCAATATCTCAATTTTGATATTCCCATTCAACACGTGATTGGACACAGTTATTTTTATGGATATGAGTGGATTGTCAACGAAGATGTCTTGATTCCAAGACCAGAAACAGAACAACTTGTCGAACACATCATTTTTTACTTTGATAGATATTATGATTCGAGTAAATACCGTATATTGGATCTTGGAACGGGTTCTGGATGTATCGGATTAACTCTTGCTAAAGAGTTATCAAACGTTGATATCATCGCGAGTGATATCAGTCAAAAAGCACTCGATATAGCTAAACAAAATAAACAAAAGCTTGATGTCGATGCAACGCTTATCTTGAGTGATTTATTTGAAAATATAACGGGTAAATTTTCAGTTATCGTGTCTAATCCCCCCTATATTCCGGATGAAGAACATGTCGATGAGATCGTCAAAAAAGAACCTCATGTAGCACTCTATGGAGGGAAATTAGGCATCGAGTTTTATGATAGAATCCTTTTTCAAGCAAAAGATTACTTAGAAGAAAGAGCATTGATTGCCTTCGAACATGGTTACCAACAAAAACAAGCAATTCATGATTTAGCTAAAACCTATTATCCTCAGGCTAGAGTAATCCAACTCAAAGATTTAGCGGGAAAAGATCGTTTTACATTCATTGGATTTGGTGGAATATTATCTTTAGAATAAATAACCAACTATATGAAAACAAACGGGACAGAAAGTTAAAACTTTCCGTCTTTTTTCTTATGCTTTTTATCAGAAATGATATATAATAAGAAAGGTTAGAAAAGAGGAACTTCAATGAATATCAGAAATATCGCAATTATCGCTCACGTTGATCACGGAAAAACAACATTGGTCGATCAACTACTCAAGCAGAGTGAAACATTCGATCAGCATCAAAACTTAAATGAGCGTGCGATGGATTCCAATGATCTCGAAAGAGAAAGAGGCATTACCATACTTGCAAAAAATACAGCTATTATATATAAACATACACGGATCAATATCCTAGATACACCTGGACATGCAGACTTCGGTGGTGAAGTTGAGCGCATCATGTATATGGTCGATGGTGTTCTTTTACTCGTTGATGCTTATGAAGGAGTTATGCCACAGACACGCTTTGTTCTGAAGAAAGCCCTTGAAGCACATCTTCGTCCCATCGTTGTCATCAATAAAATCGATCGCAAATTTGCTGATATACAGCGTACGGTCAATGAGGTCTATGATCTCTTTATTGATCTTGGAGCGGATGATCATCAACTCAATTTTCCAGTTTTATACGCATCAGGACTACACGGTATTGCAAATTATGAACCCAAACTTGAGGATTCAAATCGGATGGATCCTATTTTAGATACCATTATCAAAGAAATACCTGCACCTAAAGTCAGACACGATCTTGCATTGCAATTTCAACCTGCCTTAATCGATTACAATGATTACGTGGGTAGAATGGGTATTGGTAAAATTTATCAAGGAACACTTCGTGTTGGAGAAACAGTATCTTGTATTCGAATTGATCAAAGCATCGTTCAGTTTCGCATTCAAAAAATACTTCAAAGCCTTGGAATGGAAAAAAACGAGGTTGAAGAAGCATATGCAGGTGATATTGTATCAATAGCAGGACTTCCTGATATTCATGTTGGTGAGACCGTGACATCACTTGGTGATGAGATTGCACTCCCACCTCTTCATATCGATGAACCGACCGTGCAGATGACTTTCCTGACGAATACATCTCCTTTTGCAGGTAAAGAAGGACGTTATGTCACAGCATCCAAATTAGATGATAGACTTTTTAAAGAAACACAAAAGGATGTTTCACTGAGAGTTGATCGTATACAAACTAGCGAAGCATGGACGGTATCGGGAAGAGGAGAACTTCATTTAGGAATCCTCATTGAAACGATGCGTCGTGAAGGTTTTGAATTTCAAGTATCTCGTCCCCGTGTCATCGTTAAGATCAAAGATGGTGTTAAACAGGAACCATACGAAGATGTTCAAATTGATTGTCCCTCAGAGTTTATGGGAACCGTCATCGAAATGCTAGGTGATCGCAAAGGTGATCTCATGCACATGCACCAACACGGTGACTATGCGCGTATCCATTACATTATGCCATCAAGAGGACTCATCGGTTTTGTCACTCAATTTTTAACAGCAACAAAGGGTTATGGTATACTTTCTCACGTCTTTTTAGATTATCGTCCAATGATCAATGATTCTGTCGGCAATCGCCGTTCAGGAGCACTCGTTTCCATGAATCAAGGATATACCACCGCTTATGCTATTGGTAGACTTGAAGATAGAGGAACGATGTTTGTTGAACCACGTGTTTCCGTTTATGAAGGCATGATTGTAGGTGAATCCAATAAGGATACAGATCTAGTGGTTAATGTGACCATGGAAAAGCAATTAACCAACATGAGAAGTGCCTCCAAGGATTCAACCGTTGTCCTCAAAACACCACGACAGATGAGTTTAGAAGCATGTCTTGCTTTTATTAACGATGATGAACTGATCGAAATCACACCATATTCCATTCGGTTAAGAAAAGCAATACTTCGTGCGAATGAAAGAAAAAAGGCATACTATAACGAGACCCAGGAAGACTAGGTCTCGTTTTTGCGATATTATAGTATTTTACTATAAAGCGCATTGAATTATGTTATAATATCTAATAGGTCAATTAAAGGAGGGTTCATATGAAAGTGGCAATCGGTAGCGATCATGCGGGTTATGTGTTAAAAGAAAAAATTAAAACATATCTCAACAACAAGCAGATAGAAGTCATCGATTTTGGCACACATTCTGATGCATCCGTTGATTATCCTGATTATGGAGAAAAAGTTGGGAAAGCGATTGTTGGCGGTGGTTATGATTTTGGTATCATTTTATGTGGAACAGGTATCGGAATCAGTATTTCTGCAAACAAGGTAAAAGGCGTACGAGCAGCATTAGTCTATAATGATGAAACCGCACGACTTGCTAAAGAACATAATAACGCAAACATCATTGCCTTAGGTGGACGTACGACCTCCATCGAACAAGCCATTTCAATCATCAACACCTTTATGACAGCGACCTTTGAACCAAGACATCAAAAACGTCTTGACAAAATCACACATTTAGAGGGGAATGAGTAGAAATGAGCAAAGTAGTGATTCTTAATCATCCATTGATCAACCATAAAATGGCAAAGATCAGGGACAAACGAACGGGAACAAAAGAGTTTAGAGAAAGTGTCTCCGAAGTAGGTGGTTTGATTACCTATGAGATTACACGTGATTTACCAACGCGTAAAATAACCGTAGACACACCGATTTGTCCAACCGAAGCATATGAGCTTGAAAAGCAAGTTGTTATCGTACCCATCCTTAGAGCAGGACTCGGAATGGTTGAAGGTATCCATAACATGATTCCGACAGCAAAAATCGGACATGTTGGACTCTACCGTGATGAAGAAACACTACAACCTCAGGTTTACTATCAAAAATTTCCCAAAGATATCATCGGTGGCGTTGTGTTAGTTGTTGATCCGATGCTAGCAACAGCGGGTTCAGCTTGCAAAGCTATTGAAATACTCAAAGCTAATGGAGCAACCGATATTCGCTATGTAGGATTAGTGGGTTGTCCAGAAGGAATTACCCGCTTACAAAATGAACATCCCGATGTACCTATCTATCTTGCTGCATTGGATTCACATCTAAACGAGAACGGATATATTGTACCTGGTCTTGGAGATTGTGGGGATCGTTTATTTGGAACAAAATAAGTTAAAAAAAGCAAAACGAATATTTATGAATTATATGATGGTCATGCAGTTTATTGTCACTGCTATTGCTTTAGCACTGTTTGGCTATTATCTTGGCAACCGTATCAATAAGGAATCAAATCTATCAACAGTACTCACAGCAGTGGGTTTAGGTTTAGGTGTCATGATTGGATTTATTACGGTGATCTATATGATAAAAAGTGAGGAACGTTATGAAAGAAGTACACGTCATTAGCATCATTGGTTTAATCTATGCAGTTCTTTTAGCCTTAGTCACTTTTATCTTCTTTAGAACCTATACGCTATGGGCAGTTTTAGGATCTGCAACCGCACTTTTCAATCATAGTCTGATGATTCAAGCGACCACTAAAGGTAAGTTTTCAACACAACGCTATGTGTTTATGCTCATGCTTAGATACATCTTCTATCTGGTGATTATCGCTTATACTTATTTTGAAACTAAAGATATACCGGGTAACCATATGATCTATGCTTACGTATTTCTTCTGCTCGGTATTTTTTCACTCAAAATAGGTATCTTTATCTATCACACACCTCTGATTAAAAAGCCTGTAGAGACAAAAAAGGAGGAAGCTAAAGATGCAGATGATACTAAACTATCTTAAAAATCTTCCTGTCTACTTTTTAACATCACTTGGTATTATGACCGCAATCGCAGTTTTCGCTGTGATCATGGGACATTCCATTGAAAAAATGGATGTCAAACAGCGACCTAACAGGCTTCAGACACTCGTTATTGTAGGTATTTCCGGATTTAATAATTTTGTGAAAGCTTATGTAGGTAAACACTGGAGATACGTGACACCTTTTGCACTGACAATGGCACTCTATGTGTTTCTATCCAATATATCTGGATTAGTTGCTCTTGATGCACCTACCAAGTATACTGCAATCACGTTTTCTATGTCCATTGTTGCCTTTTACGTTGTTCAATCGACGGGTATCGTCAGTCAAGGTTGGAGACATTTTCTAGGTATCTTTAAACCATTAGCACCGATGGCACCACTCAATATTGTGAGCGATATCGTACCGATTTTATCCATGGCACTTCGTTTATTTGGAAACATCGCAAGTGGAGCACTCCTCTTGACTTTAATCTACCGGTTAACTGGATGGGCATCCATCGTCGTAGCACCCGCTTTTCATGTCATCTTTGACATTGGATTTGGTCTGATTCAGACACTTGTTATTGTTCTACTCACCATCATCTTCGCTTCCATGAAATGTGATGAAGCGGATTTTGATACAGTATAAATAAAAAAAGGAGAATATAAGATGTTACAAACATTACTCGAGTTTATCCCCCGCATTCTAGAAGTTGTCCCCAATGAGTTTTATCGTAGTGGACTCGCTTACATTGGAGCAGGTATTGCCGTATTCACAGGATTTGGTACCGCAATCGGTCAAGGTATTGCTGCATCCAAAGGTGTTGAAGCTGTCGGTAGACAACCTGAAGCATCTGGTAAAATTACAGTCACCATGCTCATTGGTCAAGCAGTTGCAGAAACCACAGGGATTTACGGTTTGATCATTGCATTTATCTTAACCTCAAAATAAAAGAAGGATTTGATCTTAGTGAACTTAACAGAAATATTTGATGAGGTAGTTGGTGCGATTGAAGACGGTTTGAATTCTGTTTTTAATCGTCCTGACATCGTCTTACTCAATATTCTTGCTTTTATCGTTTTGTTAATTGTTATCAGACGCTTTTTTTGGGGCAAAATAACTGCTTTTATCGACAAAAGACAACAAGCTATGATGGAAGCGATGGAAGCTGCTGAAAAAGAAAGAGCACGCGCTTTAGAAATCCAAGCAAAAGCTTCAGAAGATTATGAAGCGATGAAGGATGAAACAAAGCAGCTCAAAGAACGTTTGACACAAGAAGCTTATCAACAGCAAGAACAACTCATTGATCAAGCGAAACAAGAAGCAAAACGAAGACTTGAACAGGTTGAAAAGGATATCGCCTTTGAAATCGAGCAAGCAAATGAAGCCATAAAGGAATCGATTAAGTCGGTTGCTTTTGCAGCTGCAGAAAAAATCGTGAAACGAGAAATTGATGAATCTGTTCATCAGGATATCATTGAAGAAATTATCCGGGAGAACACCAAATAATGCGCACAAGTAACCATGCTAAAGCGCTTTTTGATCTTGCTAAAGAAAGCGAAAAAGTTGATCTGATTCACTATCAGTTTGAGTCACTCATCGAGCAACTCAAAACAAATCATGCTTGGATTGATATGATGGATTCTCCCATGGTTTCTTTTTCAAAGAAAAAAAAGAATATCGATAGCATCTCCTATGATGCACTCTTTTTGTCATTTCTCAAAATGCTTGCCGAAAAAAATCAAATGCAGGTACTCTTTGATATTTTCTCCGAGTGGAAATTAAAGGTAAGAGCCCATTTGAAAATTGCACATGTCAATGTGATATCAGCTAAACCTATCTCTAAGGAAACACAAGAAAAAATATTGAAAGCCATTCAACCCACGTTTCCTAACCAAAGTGTCTCACTGCACATGCATGTTGATAAAACATTAATTGGTGGTCTTAAAGTGGTCTATCAAGGACAAGCACTCGACCGATCAGTTGCACGTGAGCTCGAAGAACTCTATATGATGATATAAGGCGGTGAACACATGTCAAAAATTAAAGTCAATGAAATGACTGAAATCATTAAAAAGCAAATACAGTCTTATGAACAAGACGTTAAATTAGAAAATATTGGAAAAGTCCTTTCCGTTGGAGATGGTATCGCGATTGTCTACGGTCTTCAACAAGCAATGATGGGAGAATTACTTGAGTTTCCACATCATGTTAAAGGATTAGTCTTTAACCTTGAAGAACACAGCGTAGGTGTTATCTTACTAGGTAACAGCGAACTGATCAAGGAAGGCGATACCGTTAAGACAACAAAGCGCATTTTTGAAGTCCCTGTCGGTGAAGCACTACTCGGTCGAGTGGTCAATCCACTAGGAGAACCTTTGGATGCGAAGGGATCTATTGAAACCAATCACTATTTACCCGTTGAACGCAAAGCTCAAGGTGTTATGCAACGTGGATCGATTAACCAGTCGATGGAAACAGGTATTAAAGTAATCGATGCATTAGTACCTATTGGACGTGGTCAAAGAGAACTCATTATTGGCGATAGACAAACCGGCAAAACAACACTTGCTGTTGATACTATTCTGAATCAAAAAGGTAAAAATACCATTTGTATCTATGTAGCTATTGGGCAAAAGGAGTCATCTGTGACCTCTTTGGTCCAATTGTTTCATCAACATCAAGCAATGGATTATACCATTGTCGTATCAGCCGGTGCTTCCAAAGAAGGAACACTACTTTATCTTGCTCCTTTCGCTGGTGTCACCATGGGTGAATATTTTATGGAACAGGGCAAGGATGTCTTGATCGTCTATGATGATCTATCGAAACACGCTGTGGCCTATCGTGAATTATCACTCTTGCTGCGTCGTCCACCAGGAAGAGAAGCTTATCCTGGAGATGTCTTTTATCTTCACTCAAGATTACTTGAACGCTCCGCACGTCTCAATGACAAACTCGGTGGTGGTTCAATCACCGCTCTACCTATTATTGAAACCAAAGCAGGTGATATTTCAGCCTACATATCAACCAACGTCATATCGATTACCGATGGTCAAATTTTCCTTGAAGCTGAACTCTTTTATTCAGGTATAAGACCAGCGATCAATGCGGGGTTATCCGTATCGCGTGTCGGTGGTGCTGCACAGTGGAAAGGTATGAAAAAAGCTGCAGGTACACTGCGCATCAATCTTGCGAATTATCGCGAGCTTGAATCGTTTGCTCAATTTGGTTCAGATCTCGATCCAAGTGCTAAAAAGAGACTTGAACGAGGTAGAAAAACCGTTGAACTCCTCAAACAGGATGTACATGAGCTCGTCAATATGCCCACACAGATTGTCACCATCTATGCACTAAGTGAAGGGTTTATGGATGATATTTCAGTCGAACAGGTTAAACCGCTTGAAGATGAGATCAATCAAGGACTACGTATCAATGATTTAGGTAAAAAGATTCATAAACATTTGATGGAAACAAAGACACTTCCAGATCCTAAGGATCTTGAACAGTTTATTCATAGTCTTAAGAGGTTAATCTAATGGGTTTGAAGGATATCAAGTTGAGGATGAATGCCGTAAAAAAAATCTCATCCATCACACAAGCAATGCACAATATTGCTTTATCCAAAATTAAAAAAGCCACGGAACTTCATAGCTATTCAACAAGTTTTGTTACCAAGATTGAAGACATTTTAGCCTACGCAGGTCATTCACTCGATGATCCACATCGCATGATGAAAACACCTGAAGGTCATCAGAAACTCTTTGTACTCATCACATCCGATCGAGGACTTTGTGGTTCCTACCACAATAACCTCTATAAGAGCTTTTTAGAAGAGGTTAAAGGGTTGGATCAGTATCAGGTGGTTGTCTTAGGTAAGAAAGGGTATTATTTTGCGCAAAAGCGAAAAATACCTATGGTGAATAGTGAGATCATTTTTAATCGTGATGATGTGACCACGATGTCGTTTCGCCATTACGCAACAGTGATTAAAGATGTCTTTATGAATCAATCCGTTGATGAAGTTATTCTCATGTACAGTCATTTTATTAATACAGCAACTCAAGAGGTTAAGATGGAAACCATCTTGCCGGTCACATTGGAAAAACCGGATCCTAAGCAGTCAGATTATATCTACGATATATCTGCAGAAGAGGTTATCGATCAGGTGATGGAAATTTATATTGAATCACATATTTTCAAAGCGCTCGCAGATGCTAAATTATCAGAACACGCATCACGCATGATTGCTATGAAAAACGCTACAGATAATGCGAATGACATCGTTGAACGCTTGCACACCATGTATCATCGTGCGCGTCAACAAGAAATCACATCTGAGCTCATTGACGTTGTCAATGGCTCAAATGTCTAGAAGGGAGATTAGCGATGCAAGGAAAAATTACACAGGTGATTGGACCCGTCGTTGACGTCTATTTTGAAGATCAATTACCAGCCATCTATGATGCGCTCATCGTCTGGAATGGTGATAAAAAAGTTACACTTGAGGTTGCCTTACATTTAGGTGATCAAGTTTGTCGTACGATTGCACTTGAACCGACAGAAGGCTTGAAGCGAGATCTTCTAGTCGAATCCACTGGAAGCCCCGTTAAAGTACCTGTTGGTAAAGCAGTTCTTGGACGTATATTTAATGTTTTAGGAGAGCCCATTGATGATGGCAAACCGATTGATGATGCACCTTTGATGAGCATTCATCGTCCTGCACCCCCATTCAACGAATTATCTGCAGAAGTAGAAATTCTAGAAACGGGAATCAAAGTCATCGACTTATTAGCTCCTTATATTAAAGGAGGTAAGATTGGTTTATTTGGTGGTGCTGGTGTTGGTAAAACAGTACTCATTCAAGAGTTGATCCACAACGTTGCCCAAGAACGTCAAGGTATTTCGGTTTTTGCAGGTGTTGGTGAAAGAACGAGAGAGGGCTATGAACTCTTTCAAGAAATGACTGCATCGGGTGTTATCGATAAGACAGCCTTAGTCTTTGGACAGATGAATGAAGCTCCAGGAGCAAGAATGCGGGTAGGTTTAACCGGATTAACGATGGCTGAGTATTTTAGAGACACTGAAAAAACGGATGTTCTCCTCTTTATCGACAATATTTTCAGATTTATTCAAGCGGGTAGTGAAGTATCTGCATTGCTCGGCAGAATGCCATCAGCAGTAGGTTATCAACCCACTCTCGCAACAGAAATGGGTCGTTTACAAGAACGAATCACATCGACAAAACATGGATCGATTACATCGATTCAAGCGATTTATGTACCTGCAGATGACTACACAGATCCGGCTCCATCCACCGTATTTTCTCATTTGGATGCGACCACTAATCTATCAAGAAAATTGACAGAAATCGGTATTTATCCTGCTGTTGATCCGCTCGCATCAACTTCACGTGCACTCGCACCTCATATCGTGGGTAAAGAACATTATGAAGTAGCGCGTACCGTTCAAAAAATGATTCAACGTTACCATGAATTGCTCGATATCATCGCTATTTTAGGTATGGATGAACTGACCGATGAAGATAAACTGATCGTTCATCGCGCAAGACGTTTGCAGACATTCTTATCACAAAACACACATGTGGCTGAACAGTTTACTGGTGTTCCTGGTTCATTTGTACCACTGAAGGAAACGATTCGTGGCTTTAAAGAAATAATTGAAGGTAAACATGATTCACTTCCAGAAGATGCATTTATGATGGTTGGAACCATTGATGAAGCGGTAGAGAAGGCGAAGACATTATGATTTTTAAACTGCTGACCCAACAGGGAAAAACAATGACCGACGAAATTGATTTTGCACTGATCAAGAGTCAAGATGGTGAAGTGGGTATTTTAGATAACCATATACCCATTGTTATATCGGTCAAACACGGTCATATCAAACTTGAAAAAGGCGATCAGCAAACGTTCATTGTTCTTGAACAAGCCATTGTTGAGTTTAGAAGTCAAATTCTATCTATACTAGCACTCGAAGCTCAAATGGGACAAACGCTTGATCACGCTAAAAGAGCTTTTGATTTAATGAAAAAAGAAAAATTGGAAGAAACAAAAAAAGAAAATGTTGACTTTTCAAAACTGGAAAAAGAGTTAAAGGAAAACATTATGAAAAGTAAGGCAGGTCAACTCTAAGGAGGTATTGGATGGACGAACTCATCTATTTCGTATCCCTGATTGTCTTCTTTGCGATATCACTTCGTATTTTAAGGGCTATTCATATTGAAAATAAGTTTGAGAAATTCAAGATGTGGGAAATTAAAACAGCGTATTTTCTACTCGCGCTACTCTCTGCACATTTACTTGCAGAAGTGATGGTCAAACTTTCACAGCTGTTGACAGGTTATTTTAATTAGCATAGGAGACTATGCTTTTTTTATTAAAAAAGACTACGCATCAAGCTGCAGTAGTCTTTGATCTTTCGATTGAATAGCGATTAAGAGATGTTTGATATCATCGATATCAGGTACTTCAGGAAGTAAGGAGACTGTGTAGGTGATCAGATCAGTAAAAGATTTCTCAAGTATGGTTGCTCGATTATTGAGAAAATGATCGATCGTATCCATATGACTATAAGCAAATGTGATTTCATATACGGGAACAAGAACTTTATAATAAAACGATGCCAACTTTAACGCTTCTGAACACGCTTTAGTATAAGCTCTCACCAAACCACCAGCACCTAATTTGATACCTCCAAAATAGCGAACAACAATGCAGATAATCTCAGTGACATCGTGATGTTTCAAGACTTCCAAAATGGGAACACCTGCTGTTCTTGAGGGTTCACCATCATCGCTTGCAGTCTGTTGTTCCATCGAATCACCAAAAAGTGAAGCGCTGCAATAGTGATTCGCTTTCGGATATCTCTTTCTCGCATCACTGAATGCAGCATCCATATCGGATGATTCGTGATAGGGATAAAGTATCGCTATAAAAGTCGATTTATTGATTTCATAGGTATATTCTACTTTGGATTTTAGATAACGCACTTTCATCACCATTTGTAGTATAGCATATTTACATCGTTTCTATTTTGTGATAGCATATAAATGCTATGTACAAGGCGAACCTCATAGAGAAAACAGACTTTTTTTGATGCTTTTTAGTAAACGATAAAAAATATCTAAGAAACACACGAAATGACGGGGGGAAAAGATGAAACGTTTGGTTATCGATACATCAACAGGTGGTCTAGACTATTACCCATTTGATCATCATGTGAAAATGATTCGTATTAAAATCTTCATGAATGATAAAGTTTATCAAGATGGATTGGATCTTAAAGCTGACCAATTTTATGCACTACTTAGAGAACAACCAAGTCTTGTACCCAAGACAAGTCAACCTTCGGTGGGTGAAATCATCTCGTTCTTTGAAACGCTTTATGAAGAGGGTTATGGATCGTTTTTTGTTACAACGATAGCTTCTGTGTTATCAGGAACATATAATGCTTTAAAACTAGCGGCAGATGAACTTAAAGATCGCATGGAGATTCGAGTATTTGATACAAAGACAGTCTGTTTTTCAGAAGGACTCTTTGCACTGGAAGCTGATAAACTTCTTCAAAAGGGTAAATCCTTTGATGAAATTGAAAAGCATCTGAGTGATATGAGACAGAAAAACACCATCTTTTTCGCTGTTGATTCATTAACACATCTTGTCAATAACGGAAGACTCAGTGGTGCACAAGCATTTGTTGGGAAGCTACTCAAGATAAAACCGATATTACAAGTTCAAGAATCCGGTCATATCGTCTCAATCGAAAAAATAAGAACCATTAAACATGCGCTATCTTCGATAGCAAGTAAGGTGAGTGCTTATGCAAACGGACGTCCTTTCGATGCCTATATCCTCTATACAGGCAATCCTAAATTAAGAGACTATTTTGTTGAAACACTGCGCGAGGAACTTGGATTAGAAAATCTTTATGAAGCTCCATCGACACCGGTTGTTGGAGCGCATATTGGACCTGATGTTATCGGTGTGGGTATCTTTATAAAAGAATAAAAAAATGGCCATCCAAGGCCATTTTATTTTGTGTATGTTGCTAGAATGAGTCCACCTTCATGTTCAACATTAGTGAGTGTAAACTTTTTATGAATACCATTAAATAGTGGAATGCCATCACCTAAAATAACGGGGATGTATGCTAACACAATCTCATCTATTAGATCACTTTTTAACATGGACTGTACCAGTTTTCCTCCACCAACAAGCCAAATATCTTTCCCTTGTTCATGGTTGAGCCGGTTGATTATCTCTTTTGGAGTCTCTTGCGTTAGGGTTGCATAAGAAGAGGCCATCGGTTTTGATGTCAAAACATAACTTTGATATCCCGTATAGGGCCATTCACTCATCGATAAGATCCAATCATACGTGCGTCTACCCATGATGATCGTATCAATTGAATCCATCAATGCTGCATAGGAGGATTGTACTAAACTTAGATGATCAAAACCATCTAAAAAGGAGAGATCATCACCTTTACCAGCAATATAACCATCCATACTCATCGCGATATATAAAATCACCTTTCTCATCATTTCACCTCGCAAGATAGACTATCACAATTTTTTATTGAACTCAATGATTACGCCCATCAAAACACCAATTTCATGATATAATATGTACGGTGAAAAAATGAGTAATATCCAAAAAGCACTCAAAGTGGTACGTATTTTACAACAAAATGGTTACGAAGCATATATCGTAGGTGGTGCAGTGCGCGACCATCTTTTAAAATTACCTCTATCTGATATCGATATCACAACAAATGCGAAACCTTATCAGGTAGCTAAATTGTTTAAGACAAAACCCACAGGTATCAAATATGGTACAGTTACCGTTCTCTTTGGACCCGATAGTTTTGAAGTAACAACCTATCGCATCGACGGAACTTATCAAGACGCTAGACATCCCAGTGAAGTAAGTTTTGAAGCAACCGTTGAAGAAGATGTCAAAAGGCGAGATTATACCATCAATGGTCTACTCATGAATCAGAACATGGAAATCATTGATTATGTCGGCGGACAAGAGGATTTAAATAATAAGATCATACGCGCGATTGGTGATCCTTATCAACGTTTTGAAGAAGACGCACTTCGTATGATGCGCGCGTTCTATTTTCAAGCAAAATTAGGATTTCAAATCGACAGAGTGACGCGAGAAGCGATTGAAAGCTTAAGACATAAAATCAACGAGATAGCCAATGAACGTGTGCTTGCTGAAATCATTAAAACATTTAAAGGTTACTACCTTAAACGGGCGATTCAATCGATGGTAACAACCAAAGTCCATGAAGTTCTTCCGGGTTTAAAAGAAGGTTTACTTTATGCTCAAACGATGGAAGAAATGCCTTATGTCGATACATTTTTCACACTCGCATTTACACTCAATGGCAGTGTGCCAAGTGAATGGAAGTTTTCCAACAAACATCGCCATCGCTATGAAGTAGGCAGTTATCTTGCAACACTTCCACAACCCTATGATCCCTATACACTCTACACCTATGGACTTGATTTCTGTTTACTTGGAAACCGTATCGCTTCTGTTCTTGGTAAAGCACAAAATTTAAAACAAACCATTGAAAAGACATACCGAGAATTACCGATACAAAGCGATTTGGATCTCAAACTGAGTGCTCCAGAGATGATTGAAATTACACAGAAGAAAGCAGGAGCGTGGGTTAAACAGATACAAACAGATATGGTGAAAGATATTTTAAATGGGAAGTTAAAAAATGAAAAAGATGCACTAATAAACTATTTACTAGCGCATGTAAAGGAGTAAAAGATGGAACTGAATGAAAATCAAACCTATCATCTTGTTGCAAAGGTTGAATCCATAAACACAGGAGCACATTTTTCGAATACTACTGTAATGACGCTTTCGAGTGAACATATCAATCTCAAACTTGATTTTGAACAATTGGACGAATTATCTATGGGGAAAGTCTATGCATTTGAAGCGTTAGCTATCGTTAAACTCGAAGATGAACTTGTTTTAAAATGCACTAAGATTACACCGATTGAACAAGTGTTAAGCGATGTGGAACTTGAAAAGGTACTCAATACCTTCTATGTCTATGCACCGATTCCTATGATGCAAATCAAAAAAAGCATCGAATCCTTTATCAACAAGATTGATAATGAAATTATCAAGAAAATCACCAAAAAGATTTATAAGACAAATGAGAAGACGTTTTATCTCCATCCAGCAGCAACCAAGTTTCATCACGCTTATGTCGGAGGACTCTCACATCATACATATACGATGCTTAAACTGATTGATCCCTTTATTGAAGTGTATCCCTATTTAAATCGGGATTTGCTGTATGCGGGAACCATTTTACACGATATGTCTAAAATTGACGAAATCAGTGGTGTTGATGGTGAATATACGAAAGAGGGACTGCTCATCGGTCATCTTGTTATGCAGACGATCGATATCGACCTTATCGCACATGAATTAGGCTATCAAGATACAGAAGAAGTTCTTATGTTAAAACACATGATTATTTCTCATCACGGACAATACAACTTTGGTTCACCTAAAAAGCCACAGATTGGTGAAGCCTTATTGTTATGGTTTATCGATACAATCGATTCCAAGTTCACCGTTTTAGGTGAAACCCTCAAAGACACAGCAGATGGAACATTTACACAGTTGATCTCTGTGATGGATAAAATGAAATTCTATAAACATAACGTTAAATAAATGAAAAAGTACACGACGCCGTGTACTTTTTTTACATAAAAAAAGCAGCTAGTTGATAGCTGCTTTAATCTTTTATAAACCTGAGTTTAGAATTGTGAACCATGTACCATAAAGATCTGCATAGTTGGAATCATTCACACCTTCATCGGATAACATGTATTCATCAAGTTGTCTTAAGTTGATGTTTCTGATGGTTGTAAATCTTGCCATTCCATTAGCTGCGGTAAATGATACACCGTCTACAAGTTTGAAGATTAGTTCTCTTTGCATGTAGTTATTGTTATAACGTGTCAAAACAGGTGTTAAGTAACTGTTGACTGCAGTTTGAACATCGGTTGGTAGAACGACACCTTCTTCAGACTTCTGTTCCTTGAGATAATATTCGATTTGAGATGCCGTTAAGGTTTCTGAATCTTCATTATACACATTGAGTGTTTCATCTGCAGAAACATACTTGCCATCTTCATCATCTGATTCACTGAATATTGCGGAAGTTGTCTTACCTGTGCTATTTGCAAGAATCAAATGCCATCCAAAGTCGCTCATAACTTCATCGAGTGCTTCAACAGTGATGACATCATCGTAAAGGTCTAGAAGTGGGAACTTCGCATCATCATCTTCGATTTCTGAAAGTTCTTGATGAATAGCCATTGCACGGTTGTAGAAGACAGGATCAAGTGTTGATTGGTTCGTAATGAAGTTTGAAGTGTTGGTAATCTGTGATGAAATGTTTTCAAACTTTAAGTAGAAACCAAGACGTCTGTACTGTGCCCATAATAATTCGATTTGATAATCATAAGGAGGTGTTGTAACGTTACCGCGTTCAATACGTCCTGAATTGTTAAACTCAGTAGCGATCGCTGTTAAGCCAGCTGAGTGACCTGTATAGTTACCAACACGTGAATAAATCAATTCAACAAGATCGACAAGACCATCTTTAATCTGTTGAACAGAAGCTGCATCAAGACCATCTAAGTATTCCTGAGGATTATCTGGAGAACCATCACCGTTTTCATCAAAATAGATGAGTAAGTGGCTAACAGATATTGCTTTATACTTGTTATACTGTAACGCTGCTAGATCAGAGAGTTTTTCATAGATCGTGTAGTCATCTGTGCCATAATGTGCTTCGATATCATCGATATATTGCTGTCTCAATTCTGGATAAACATAAAGTTGATTGATCGCTTCTTGGTTTGTTGTTGCACCAAATGCAAGCAACAAGAATTTTTCACGACCCATAGATGCTGGGAAACCAGCTGATGCGAAGTTGTCAGCAGAGAACTGGCTGATAATATCTTCGAATTGGGTCTTGAATGTATCCATTTCACTATCTTCAATGACATAGTCATCTGATTGAAGAAGAAGTTTGTTGGATAGAATGTCTAGAGATAGATTAATACCATATGATTTTTCAAGTTCATCATAGAAATCATCCACTTTGATATCTTTACCATCGATGGACGCAATCACATCACCTGAACGATCTTTGGTAGATCCTTCATAACCATAGTTTTGTTCATAGTAAGCACGAACAACTTTGTCATAAATATTGAGTTCTTTTTCTTCGTATAATTTAGAAACTTTTTCAGAAATATAAGTTGATGTCAATTTGTTTTCAACAACTTTTTCAAACGCTTCAGCTCGCTTAGCTTTGGCTTCATCTGAATCATCAAAAACCATGATATCTGCATCGTCTTCACTTTCAACCAAGATACCTTCTTCTGTATCTGATTCATCGTCTATTTTGTAGACGAGATAGCGGAAATTACCGAATGTTTGAACGCGAGAAGAGAATGGTTTTTCAGTGGATAAATCATTGATATCTTCCATCTGCTGTTCAGCAGTCAATGTTGTATATACATGGCTTCTTAAACTTGCATTGAGTTTCGTTAAGTCATCGTATGTTTGTGTTGATGTGTAAGCTGAACCAGCTTGTGCGACAATCGTACCATCAACTGCAATTTCAACCTTGTTTGCTGGGTTTAAGATATTATAAATATTGACAAATTCAACTTTTACCTGTTCTGCCGTCAAGGCTTCATCAGGTTTACCCGTTTCACGTGTTGTGCTAATCACGTAACGTTTGTAGTAGTTTTCATAGTCAGCAACCGAAATCTTTGAACGATCTTCACGATCTTCACCTAATTTCGATAGAATACCAAGATCACTTAAAATGTCAACAATGTGCTTATTACCTGTAGGTGTTTCATTGTTTAAATCAACATATCCTGGGTTACCGGTTGTTATACGAATATCAGGAATCTTGTACCAAAGACCTTTTGAGTCCGATTTGATACTTGCTTGATAAAGTGCAGCATTTGCTTCGTTTAAGTTAATAAAACGAATGACAAGTGCATCAACATCATATCGACCTTGCATCGTTGTTGTATAGTAATTAACTAGATTTGCTTCTGTAATATAATTGGGATCGTCTTCATTTAAGACTTCTTCCTCAAGTAATCCTTTTGCATACTGTCTTTGAGTTGATCTCAAGATGTAGCGGTCGAGGAGAAGAGGAACATTTGCATAACCTTCGTATGTGCCAGTTAATCCTTGAATGCTTGCTTTCACTGCTGCGATATCTATGCTGTTATCCATCAAGTATAGTGAGTCAACGAATTGTTCAATGTTGCGAACAAAACGATCTGGATTTTCAGTGTATAGTTTTTCGAGAGCTTCTAAATCAGATGTACCGTGGATGGCACTATTAATCGTTTCATCTAAGTACTTGTTTAAATCTTCATCTCCATCGAGAATAAGATCTCTAACAGTTGTTACTTGATCTGCGAATATGGTTTCATCTACCATGGTTGCCAAAACTGAAGCACCCTGCATACGCAATTGATCGTATAATTCCTTTTCCGTTACGGTGATATCGCCAATCGTCAAATATGCGTCCTCAGAGATGCTACCGTAAGGAGTTTTTTCACCACTTTTACATGCGGCCAACGTAAGTAAACCTGCAAAAATTAGCACAAAAATCGCAAGTTTTCTCAGTGTTTTTGTTTGATTCATTGTGTTCACTCCTTCAATGTATTTCATACAAGCAAGTATAATATAGCATTTTTTAGAGCCTTATGCAACCACTTTCATTTTATTCGTAAATCTCACACATTTTTATGTTATGATAAAAGAAGGTGAAGTAAAATGGAAATATTTGTGCTTGCCAGCGGCTCAAAAGGGAACATAACCTACTTAAAAGTAGGAGATGTCAAACTCTTCATCGACGCTGGCATTTCTTATCAAAAAATAAAATCTAAAATGACGGATTATAAAGAGAACCTATTTGATGTTAAAACACTCCTTATAACCCATGAACATCACGATCATATCATGGGCTTAAAAATGCTCTTAAAATATGGTTCTATTGAACATGTTTATTTGACAAAAGGTACACTAAATAGCCTTCCGGTTGATGTAGCAAACATGTTTTTAAATACACACATTATTGAAGCTGACAATCCCTTTTTTATTGATCACGTCAAAGTGACCCCTTTTATGCTCTCGCATGATGCAGAGGAACCCGTTGGATTTGTCGTTGAAGATGATGAGCATAAACTCGTTTTATTGACGGACACCGGTTATGTTGATGAAAGTTATTACCCACTTTTAAGTGATGCGCATCTCTATATTCTAGAAGCAAACCATAATCCCTTTACGCTCTTTCAGTCACCAAGACCCTTTTTGCTAAAAAAACGTATTGTAGGAGAAAAAGGACATCTTTCAAATGACGATGCAGCAAGATTGATGAATCAACTTATTCACGAAAAGAGTATATGGGTTGTCGCACATATTTCAGAGGATTGTAATTGCATTGATGATATCGATGAAGCCATTGTTAAAGCGTTTGATGACCCCACCAAAGTTGAGGTCTATTATGCATCTCAAGAAGGACTTGAGGTAATCAAATTGTGATCAAGATTATAGCAGTAGGAAAAATGAGTCATAAAGCGTTGGACGAAATGATTACATACTATCTCAAGCAGTGTCCAATAAAGATGGATATTGTGGAAATTGATGATGTATCTACTGATCAAGGTATTCAGATTGAAGGAGAAAAAATATTAGCGAAGATTAAACCAGCAGATGATGTGATTGCTCTTGCAATCAAAGGTACTCAATATTCATCTGAAAGCTTTGCTCAATTGCTCGATCACAAGATGACCTATCAATCCAAAGATATCGTCTTTGTCATCGGAGGATCAAATGGACTGAGCAACCAGGTCATTGAACGTGCCAATCAACAGGTTTCTTTTTCAAAGATGACCTTTCCTCATCAACTGATGCGTCTGATTTTAGTTGAACAGATCTATCGTGCATTGATGATTCTAAAAAACCATCCTTATCACAAGTGAGACAATACCAATGAAATATATTTTTTGGGATTTTAATGGCACGATCTTAGATGATGCCAAACTCTGTTATGACATTTTAATCCATATGCTACAAGAAGAGAAAAGACCTACGGTCACTTTTGATGAATACCGTATGATTTTCACTTTTCCAATCAAAGATTATTATGCACAGGTTTACGATTTGACAAAATCAGATTTTAAGGATTTAGCCCATCGCTTTATTGCACATTATCAACCGAGAAGTCTCAAACTTGAATTACATGAAGGTTTCCTAGAAACGTATCATCACCTCAAAACTTTGGGCTACAAACAGGTACTTTTATCTGCATCTCAGATTAAAAATCTCCACGAACAACTCAAACATTATCAAATCGATCATCTATTCGATGATATATTAGGCACAGATGACATTTATGCAGCAACCAAATTTGATGTTGCTAAAGCCTATATAAAGATGCACCAAATCGATTCAAAAGATGTCACCATGGTTGGTGATACACTGCATGATGCTGAGATCGCAGACGCACTTGGTAGTCGCATCATTCTCTTTACAGGTGGACATCAACATCCTTCCCGATTTGGAAAATATGAAAAGATTGACCAAATCCAAGCATTGCTTGGTAAAATATAATTAAGGAAAATACATAAAGGAGAACCGTATGAGTAAAGTAGCTATTCTCGTGTGTAGTAATGCAGGCCTAGATTATCTAGATTATCCCAAAGACATTCGTATTTTACGTTCGGTCATTCACTTTGGAACGGATGAAGCGTATGATGATTTTGTCCAACTCGATGCAAAAACGTTCTATGAACGTATTCAAAAAAATCCTAATGACATCCCAAGAACTTCCTATGTTTCACCAGGAACGATGATTGCTTATTTTGAGGAACTTGAAAAAGAGGGGTATGATGAAGCACTCGTTATCACGATTTCTTCAAAACTATCTGGTCTTTATGAAGCGGTCAAACGAATCGCATCTGAAGTTAAAATTAAAGTTACAGCCTTTGATTCACTCACTCTAGCGTATGCTGAAGCCTATATGGCTTTGGAAGCACATCGACTTGCTGCAGAAGGTAAATCAACAGAGGAGATCATTCCCTATCTTGAAAGAATCAGAGATAACGATAAGATCATTTTTGCGGTGGATACCTTGCTTTACCTCGTAAAAAATGGTCGTTTATCAAAACTTCAAGGTACACTTGGAACCATGTTACAACTCAAACCACTTCTGCAGATTGCAGACGATGGTAAAGTTGAATCTATTGAAAAGATTCGAACAATTCACAAAGCACATCAACGTGTTTTAGAAAAATATATTGAGGAAACCAAAGATCTCGACGTTTTAACCTACATTTCTCATGCACACGCTGATGAGTATGTCGATTGGTTCAAGCGTGAAATCAACAAAGCATTCCCAGAACGAGAAGTGGTTGTTGCTTACTTAACACCCGTTGTTGGAGCGCACACAGGACCTAAAGGAATCGGTATTGGTTATATCAAATTATAAAATAACACCTTCGGGTGTTTTTTATTTCAAATAATCGATTAATGAAACACTTTTGTTATATTGCAGTGCTATAATACGACTATAGGAGGTCTATTCAATGAAAAAATTCTTTCAGGATTTCAAGAAGTTCATCGCGAAAGGTAATGTGCTTGATCTAGCGGTTGCTGTCATCATTGGTGGCGCATTTGGTAAGATTATTTCTAGTTTGGTCAATCATATATTGATGCCTGTGATCAGCTTGATTGCGGGCAAAAAGAGTTTTGAAGATATAAAGACGGTTTTAACACCAGCAGATGAAGTAGCGGGTATCACAGAAAATGCTATTTATTGGGGTCTATTTATTCAAAATGTGATTGACTTCTTAATCATTGCACTTGTCATCTTTATCATTATCAGAGCATTTTCTAAAATGAGTGCACTTGCAGAAAAAGCAAAGCAAAAAGCTCAAGCAGAAGAAATCAAAGCAAAAGAAGAAAGTGATCGTATCGCAGCTGAAGAAGCAGCTAAACAACCCAAGCAACCCACGGTTGAAGGATTATTACAGGATATTAAAGTGTTGCTAGAAAAACAAGCAAAAAGTTAAAAGGAAAAGGGCAAGTAAACGCTTGCCCTTTTATATAGAGAATTGAACAATGGGGGGAATTGTACAATTCTCATACTAACTTGAAGATGTAATCATCTTCAAGAAGTACTTGTGAACACTATGATCAGATGTGAGTTCTGGATGAAATGATGTTGCTAACATATGATTTTGTCTTACGGCAACAATACGTTCGTTAACGGAGGATAAAACGATCACATCATGCCCTTTTTCTACAATGTAAGGTGCACGAATAAATGTCATTGGAATCATATGATGATTGAAGAGACTTTGTGTATGGAAAGAAGATAGTTGCCTACCATAACCATTTCTTGCAACAACCATATCCATCAAACCCAAATGGACTGTTGGATCTTGATAAAGTGATTTAGCGAGTAAAATCATACCAGCACATGTGCCTAAGGTTGGCAAACCTTGGGCTATTTTTTCTTTAAGCGTATCCAACATATCTAAATCTCTTAGAAGTTTTCCCATAGCAGTCGATTCACCACCAGGTAAAATAATCCCATCCATCGGTTGATCCAAATCTTCTTTTTTTCTGATTTCAAAAGATGAAACATGAAGTTGATTGAGTATATGCTCGTGTTCGATAAACGCTCCTTGAACAGCTAAGATGCCAATTGTCATACTACTTTCCTCGTTCAGCCATCAAGAGTTCTATTTCTTGTTCATTGATACCGATCATCGCTTCACCCAAATCTTCAGATATGGACGCTAACAGTTTTGGGTCGTTATAATTGGTTACAGCTTTAACAATTGCTTCAGCACGTTTCTTAGGATTTCCTGACTTAAAAATACCCGATCCAACAAAAACACCTTCAGCACCAAGTTGCATCATCAGTGCAGCATCCGCTGGTGTTGCCACACCTCCTGCAGCAAAATTAACAACAGGTAATTTAGCATGATCATGAACATATTTAATCAAGTCCATCGAGACACCTAAATCTTTTTGCAAAACATAGAGTTCCTCTTCACGCATGGAGTGAACGCGTCGAATCTCTTTTTGAATTTCACGCATGTGACGTACAGCTTGTATGATATCACCTGTACCGGGTTCACCTTTGGTGCGTATCATGGCAGCACCTTCTGAAATACGTCTTAGCGCTTCACCTAAATTTTTAGCACCACAAACAAAGGGGACTTTGAATGATGTTTTATCGATATGGTGGATGTCATCCGCTGGTGATAAGACTTCACTCTCATCGATATAATCTATTTCGATCGCTTCAAGAATTTGAGCTTCAACAAAGTGTCCTATACGAACCTTAGCCATCACAGGTATCGATACAGCCTGTTGAATGTTTTTAATCATTAAAGGATCACTCATACGTGATACACCACCTGCTGCACGAATATCTGCAGGTATACGCTCAAGTGCCATGACTGCAACCGCACCAGCAGCTTCTGCAATCTTTGCTTGTTCGGGTGTGGAAACGTCCATAATGACGCCACCTTTAAGCATTTGAGCCAGTTCCTTGTTCAATTGATATCGTTCTTTGTCAATCATATTTACACATCCTTGTCTATTTTCTAATTTCATTGTATACTTGTAACTGGTATAAGAGAATAATCAGATTATGAAAAAATGAGCATACCAGATGAGGTTTTATGAAAAAACCCAAATATTTGGATATCTATGAACAATTTAAGAAAATGATTTTTCAAGGTTTGTATCAAGAAAACCAAAAATTACCTTCAAAAAGAAAACTTGCAGATAATTTAAAAGTGAGTCCTTTAACCGTCGAAGCAGCCTATATGCAATTGATTGCAGAAGGATATATTTATGCCATTGAAAAGCGTGGTTATTTTGTTGCTAAACGTGTTGAATTGATGATGGAACATGATGCGACTGAACACAGCTTTTCAAAACCCAAAGATAAAGAACAATATGCCTTTAATTTTGAAACCAATGTGGTTGATACCACACTTTTTCCCAATGCTACATGGGCTAAACTTTCAAGAGAAGTGATTTCTGAAAATCATCATGAGATGCTCAATCAAACACCACCTCAAGGATTGCTAGAGCTGCGATTAGAGATAGCAAAATACTTAGAACTTTATCGCCAAATCAATATTCATCCTGAACAGATAATTATCGGTTCTGGATCGACTTCACTCATCAGTATGCTCGTAGAGCTTTTGGGTAGACATCTTAACTATGCGGTTGAACAACCCGGTTATAAAAAAATCGAACAATTGCTCAAAGCACAGGATGTCAATCTCGATTATGCAGCAATTGATAGGATGGGTTTATCGGTTGATCATCTAGTGAATAAAAAAATAGATGTCATCCATGTGACACCTTCACATCAGTTTCCAACAGGTATCGTCATGCCCATTTCAAGAAGAGCGGAATTACTTAACTGGGCCTTGGAACATCACGCTTATATCATCGAAGATGATTATGACAGCGAGTTTCGTTTTCAGGGAAAACCCATACCTGCACTGCAAGGTCTTGATCAAAACGATCGCGTCATCTACATGAATACATTTTCGAAGAGTCTTGCACCTAGTTTTCGAATCAGTTACATGGTGATACCCAGACACTTGTTATCACGCTATCATGAAATGTCTTCATATCATAGTTGTACGGTACCAACTTTTGAACAATACGTGCTCTACAAGTTTATGAATGGCGGCTATTTTGAAAGACATATCAATCGGATGCGCAATCACTATCGTGAAAAACTTGAAATGATTAGAGATCTCATGAGCTCTGAACCTTGGATCAAACTTCATGGTGATGAAGCAGGACTTCACTTTTTAATGGAACTTGAATATGGTTTAAATGAAGAAGAGATTGAAAAAAGACTTCATGAACATCATCTTCACGCGGTTGTTCTAAATAAAAAATATAGACAATTACTCTACGAACATCCATGTCTAGTCATCGGTTACTCAGGTCTTCAAAAAGACGAAATCAAAAAAGCATTTAATTCACTTCTTCAATCTATTAAGCCATTAATTTGAACTTTATCTCAACAAATGAGTCATATTCATATATAATAATAGTAAATGTATAACATTGGGAGATTATATGAAAAAATCAATTTGGATAACACTTTTCATTCTACTCGCTTTTTTGGGATCCATAGGTATCCAGTTTGCGATTAACATGCAGATCAAACCACTTCCTTCAAGACCCGAGGGAGACTATAATTCAGGAGGTGCTGATCGTCTGCTTTATTACATGTATCAAGAACAGTTAGGAACACCCGTTGAAGGAATTACCTTAACCGATTCATTTATCGATAGTGAACTTGAAGGAACATTTGATTATATCAATGGACGTTTTGATGTTGCTGATTTTAGAGTGAATGCACTGATTAGACTTTATCTTTCCTATCAAGATCAACTGAGTGAATCAACACAAAACGATATAAAAGATACACTTTTAAATTTTAAGTATTGGATGGATCAGGGTGGTGAAGACTCCATGTGTTTTTGGTCTGAAAATCATCAAATACTTTTCGCATCTGAAGAATATCTTGTCGGACAAACATTTCCAGATCACACGTTCACGGTTGATGGTAAAACGGGAAGCGAGCATATGGCAATGGCAAAAAAACGCATTGAGTCATGGCTCTATCAAAGATATACCTATGGTTTTACCGAATGGTATTCGAATAATTACTATCCTGAAGATATTGGACCTTTATCCAATCTGATCCAGTTTGCAGAAGATGAGGATCTTGTAAAAAAAGCAACGATCGTCATGGATCTCCTATGGTATGATATGGCATCGCAAAGTTTTAAATATGAAGGTATCGATTCATTAGGTGCACCAAGAACGTACTATATTTTTAATTCATCATCTGGAAGAAGTTATTCTGATAATCGCGCAAGCGATGATACAGGAAACCGTATGCGTCACTATATTGATTTTGTGATGCAACCTTTAGAAACTAAGAATCTAGAAAATGGATGGGGAAGTTCATCGAATGGTTTCTTCAATGCATTTCGTCAAATGATGGAAGCTGAAGATACACTGGGTCAACCCTACTATGTGGTTCCAGAAGTCATCAAAGCTATCTTCGATGATTCGAGTGAAGAAAAGATCATTAAATCATCGCAATCACTTAATGTTGAAGAACTCGCTGAAGAGGGATTGCTCGGTCAAGAAGATCATCAAATCATGATGCAGTGGGCGATGGAGGCATTTAGTAATCCTGAAGTCGTTACTAACACGATTAATTACATCAGCAAACACAAGATGTTTTCAAATGAATTTTTAAATGATTTCAAACTCGTCAATCTATGGCCACTCAGAGCATTGAATCTTCTAGGTATGGTGAGCAGTACATTAAAGCCATCAACAAACGGTGTTGCGATTGAGCGTGCGAATGTCTATACCTACAAGACACATGATTTTATGATGTCAACCGCACAAGCTTATCAGATCGGTGAGTATGCTGATCAACATGCGATACATCAGTTTAATCTATCCAATGAAGTATCAGTATTTTCAACACAACCAGCTAAAATAGCAAGAAGAAGTGGTACACCTACTTACTGGGTAGGAAACGGACGTCAGCCGATGAGTGTTCAAGAAAAAAATATCAACATAACGATCTATCAACCACCAACAAAAGCAGGTTTTATGGAACCGATGGTTGTCAAAGAAACGACACATCTCTTTTTTCCAAAACAACTCTTTGATGAAGTTGATGAAACCTATTTAGATCAGGGTATGATCTTCGGTCGTGTAGGCCAAGCGATGATAGGGATACGTGCACGCTATGCCTTATCTTTCGTACCTTTTGATGTATCAAATGATTCAGACAATCAAGATGATATGCTCAAACGTGGTTCGGTTGGTCAGGTTTTATCAGAAGAATACGACTTAATACAAGAAGGTAAAGGGGATCACTTTTTTGTAACCGAAATGTCTTCAACAACTAAGGAATCCTTTGAAACATTTGTCAACCGTGTGCTATCCAATGGACTCAATTATTCAGAATCACTACACAGTGTGACCTATCAAACGATACCGTATTTAGAGACTGAAACAAAGAAAATCAGTGCTTTCATGGATGGCACATGGACGATAGATGAAGTTATTCAAGATACCGAATATGAACGTTTTGAATCACCTTATGTACAAAATCCTACGTTTTCTACGATTTATCCAGTCATTTTTAGAAAACCAGATAACATTTACTTCGCTTTTGGTGGTCATTACTTATCCCTTCACTTTGAGCAGAAAGAAAGGGTGGTAGGATGAGAACCTTTGGACTTCAGACCTATACTGTTAGAAAACTGATCAAAGAAGATCTTGATTTTACATTGCATGAACTAAAATCAATGAAACTGACCACGCTTGAATGTGCACGCATGCCAATTGATCAAATGAGCATCAACAGTTTAAAAAAATATCGTATGAAGGTGATATCCCTTCAGTTGACTTTGAACAAAATCCAAAGAAAATACAATGAAATTCTCCACTTCTGCAAGGAAACAGGTAACAACAATGTGGTTATCTCGGTTCTTCCCATATGGGCACGAATTCCTTTGATTGGACCACGTCTTTTCACATCAAAAGTCAATAAATTATCAAGTAAATATCAAAAAGAAGGTATACGCATCTGTTTTCACCATCATGCTTATGAAATGAAAAAAACACAGAAGAATTTCTATTTGGATCGTTATTTGAAAAACCTACATCCCCATGTGGGTCTGATCATCGATACCTATTGGATTACTTTAAGGGGACAAGATCCTCTTGACATCTACAAGCGTTATATTGACCGTGTACAAGGTATTCACTTAAGAGATTATCAAAAAAGTGGTCAAGACATTGAAATCGGTCAAGGAACAATCGATTTCAAAACATTCATACAAAAGCTCAATACAAACGTCTATACCGTTATAGAGCAAAATGCGAAAGATCCGTTGATCAGCATTCAACAAAGCCTTAACTATTTGGAGGAAAACATATGACAGAAAAACCTTTTAGCCAAAAAGAAAAATTAATTTTTGCTTGGGGAGATGTTTTTGGTGGTGGCTCACAAGCCATGATTGGTGTACTCTATCTTATTTTCTTAACAGATATCATCGGCATCAATCCCGCACTTGCAGCTACAGCTATCCTCATTTCTAAAGTATGGGATGCCATCAGTGATCCGCTCATGGGGGTCATTAGCGATAACACGAGAACACGCTTTGGTCGAAGACGTCCCTACATTTTCTTTGGTGGCATCTTTGTGATGGTCAGTTACTTACTCATGTGGTTTCCAATGGGAAGTGGCATTGGCGAATTAACGAAAGCTATTTTTGCTGTATCGACTTACCTCTTTTATAGCACCATTGCTACGGTGGTGATGGTACCTTATAGTTCCCTTTCTGCTGAAATTACGACAGATACGAAACAAAGAAATAGTACCAATCTGATTCGATTGATCATCTCAACAGCAAGTTCTGCAATCTGTACACTCGTTCCTACACTGATTTTAGAACAATTTAAAGCAGGAGCATTTGGAATCGATGTCTTCTATATTGTCGTAGGTATCGGCTTTGGTGTCTTCTTTGCCCTACCACTCCTTTTGATTGGATTGTTTACGAGAGAAAGAGGTATTCTACCTACTGAAAAATCAACATTTACGTTTAAGACATTTGCAAAACCACTCAAAGTCAAAGCTTTTCGAGGATTGGTTTATATGTACCTTTGTCAAAGCATATCGATGGATATTCTATCGGCAGGGATCATCTTTTTTACAACCTACGTTTTGATCACAGGATCATCAACTGTCTTTTTAGGTATCTTTATCGGCATTCAACTTCTCTTATTTCCTTTAATCAATTATCTAGTCAACAAGATCGACAAAAAGAAGATCTATTACTATGGATTACCACTCGCAATCCTTTCCTTTTTAGCTGTCGGCCTTTATCCAAGTAACTGGCCAATTTTTGGAGCTTACGTCCTAACAGCACTGACAGCCTTAGGATTTGCAGGAGCGCAACTGATGAGTTGGATCATCTTCCCAGATGCAGTTGATGCAGGAGAATTGATCTTAGGTGAAAGACCTACGGGATCTTTTAGTGGTGTGATGACATTCATACGTAAAACATCCTCTGCGATTGCTATTTGGATATTTGGTATCATGCTAGCTCTATCTGGTTATGTCAAACCCACCGATTTAAATCCCACGCCCATTCAACCCACATCAGCTGTTTGGGGAATCCGTCTTTCAATGACACTCAGTTTTGCTATTCTGATGACGATCGGTTATATCGTCAGTCGTCGGTTTGTGTTAACTAAAAAACTATCTGATGACATCAGTATCTTGCTTGAAAAACAAGAAAAACAAGAAACGCTCAATGATCAGGAAAGTTTAAGAAAAAAAGAGATCGAATCACTCATTCGATAAGGAGGGACTTATGGCTGTTTTAGAAGATGTCGGAATGAAGATCAAGATGAATGTTAAATGTTTCAAAGAAATAGTCGAACTTGATCAAGGAAAGACCATTGATGAAACAGATTTACTCGAACTTGTTGACTTTGTAAATAAGCGCTATGACTGTGCTGATTTTAGAATGCTTGTTTTGATTAAGACATATCATGATTATCGTCATCTACTCAGTCAATCAACCGTAGAAGCTATCAGACAGGCCATCTTGAATTTTAAATATTGGATGGATGAACCGGGTGAAGATGGGATGTGTTTTTGGTCTGAAAATCACCAGATCATTTTTCATACCTGCGAATACCTAGCAGGTCAGATGTTTGAACAAGAAACGTTTACAAATGATCAACATTTAGGTATCTATCATATGGATAAAGCAGTCGTAAAAATCAAGCATTGGCTGAAAGACCGGTTTGAATACGGTTTTATTGAATGGCACTCGAACACCTATTATGAAGAAGACATCGCTCCATTAATCCTATTGGTAGAACAGGCTAAAGATAAATCCATCGTTGTTCACGCCAAGATGATTTTAGATTTGCTCTTCCTCGATATGGCAGAGCATACCTTTGAAGGATATTTTACCGTAACATCTGGTCGGTGTTATGAAGCTCAAAAAAAATCGGGAAGAGATGCAGATGTCAACGATCTGCTTAAACATGCGTTTGGTATACTGGATCACCCCTATAACTATGAGCGATTATCAACCCTTTTTCTCTTAACAAAAGACTATCAAGTACCCGATGTTATTAAAACCATCGCGAGACTAGATGAAAAAGGATTAATCAAAGAATCAATGGGCTTAGATTTAAAAGAAGTTAAACATGAAATACAAGAAAAAACAAATGATCGACAGGGGATGTATTTTTGGGGAATGGAAGCCTTCACAAATCCGGAATCGATTCAAATGACGATGAAGATGTATACCGATTGGAATCTAAAAGATAACAATTTTTTAAGGGATCTCAAGATGATCAGTCATCCTCTCTTAAGAAAATTACACCTCTTACCCCTACTCGTTCGTCTATTGAATCCAGCAACACGTGGAGTTGCTATTGAGAGAGCTAACAGTTATACGCTACACAAAAAAGATTACATGTTATCTTGTGCACAAACCTATCATCCCAAAGCATTTGGGGATCAACAACATCTTTGGCATGCATCATTACCCAACGATGTTCAGATCTTTTCTACACACCCAGGCTCACCGATGTTTGATGATCCAGCTCGCAACTTTTCACCATCCTACTGGGTAGGTAACGGGATCAATCCTCTTGCGTGTCAATATGAAAATCGTGTGTTTTTGATGTATAGATTAAATCCAAGAAAAGGATTCCTAGAAAGAAAACGACAACGACTCGTTCACTTTTATATTCCCTTTTCAAAAATAGATGAAGTTATCTTAAATGAAAAGTCCATCCTACTTCGTGTTAAGGATACCTACGCCTCACTTGAGTTTTCAAAAACATATGAGAAAAAAGAAGATGAAATCATCATCCGAGGAAAGCACATACAAGCCATCGTGACAATGGGATCAAAGAAAGATGATGAATCATTTGAACACTTTCAAGGAAAAATCATGCAAGAAGAACGAGTCTTATCACGTTTTGGTATCTATCTAGAAGATCAAAGACATACCTATCGTTTAAACTTTATTGATCGACTCATCGTCGATAAAAAGATCATTCCACTACAATATCATCGGTTCAATACACCTTATGTCCAAGCAGAAAGAAAGCCAAATGAAATCGAAGTTGTTTACAAGAAACAGGGACTAAAACATACATTTGATCTCTGTGAGAGGGAGGTTTGGTAAGATGGAAGTTATCAAAAAAATCATTGAAGTTGCTGATGACATCACACAAACATGGAATCCAAGAATGAAGTGGATGTGGGGGGAAGCGCTACTTGGATATGCGCTTTCACTTCTCGATGAGCACTTAAAAAGTGATCGCTATACCGATTTTCTTAAAGCATATTGTGATTACTATGTGGATCATCCACCTAGAGTAGATCAAAGCGACACATCAGCACCAGGTTTAATCACATACGCGATGTGGAAAAAAACGAACAATGAATCGTATAAAAAACTTACAGATCGCGTGATTCACTACATCATGAACGAACCAAGATTGATTGAGGATTCGGTTAATCATTTGGGTAACTCACTTGAAGGTAAATTTTATCCCAAATCGATATGGGTGGATAGTTTGATGATGTTTTCTGTTTTTCCTGCACGCTATGCAAAAGAACAGCAGGACAAACATATGATGGATGTAGCAGCAAGACAACCACGAATCATGGCGAAATATATGCAAGACCCCGAAGAAAAACTTTGGTATCACAGTTATTGGACAACGTGGAAAAAACACTACCCCAAAAACTTATTCTGGGGACGTGGTAACGGATGGGTTATTGCTTCTCTACCGATGATTTTAGAATCGGTTGAAAATCACGAAGAAAAAGAGACGATCACTAAGATCTTTCAAGAGACAGCTTTTGCACTACTTCCTTATCAAAGAGAGGATGGTGCTTTTGAAACCATCATCAATCGTCCAGGTAAGACCTATAGAGAATTATCTTTTACAGCATTGGTTGCTGCAGGATTTATTCACGGATATCGTTTAAACATCTTGGATAAGACATATCTTGAAGCTGGCAAAAAAGCTTTAGATGCTGTATTAAATGCACTGATTGAAGAAGATGGACATATCTACATGCCAGAGATAAGTGGTCCGACGATACCACTACCAATTTTTCCATACCTAGGTTATAAATTAACGCCTAAAGGTAAAAATTGGTCCTATGGATTAGCAGCACTTATCTTTGCAGGAATTCAATATGATCTCTATGAAAAAGAAGCACAAAAATAAATGCATTCTAAGAGGATGTTATGAATGAGTTTCTTCAACAACCCAATTTAATCTTTCTTGTTGAGCATTTGGCTCTTCATTATGATTTGAAGACAATCGATCAAATTCTTTTAGGTATGACGTCTAAGCGAGTTGTTTCACTAAGAATCAACACCTTAAAGACGACCAAAGAACATATTTTAAGCGTTCTTGATAGCAAACAAATCACCTATGAAAACATTTCTTGGTTTCATGATGGATTGATTGTTCACGCTAAAGAGATCGAGCTTGAATCCCTAGATATTTATCAGCAGGGTATGATTTACTTACAGAGTCTATCATCAATGATTCCACCGCTTATCATGGAATTAAAGCCTTCGATTGATATTCTAGATATGGCTGCTGCTCCAGGTGGTAAAACGAGCGAAATAGCTCAACTGACAAACAACGAGAGTTTTATCACAGCGTGTGAAGCTAACCCAATTCGTGCAGAGAAGCTTAAATTTACGCTAGATCGTCAAGGGGTTAAAAAAACAACTGTTCTGATTAAAGATTCCACCCAATTAGATGATTTTTTTCAGTTTGATCAGATATTACTGGATGCACCGTGTAGTGGGAGTGGAACGATTTTGTTGCACGATGTAAAAACGTATCAGTTTTTCACAAAAAAACTTATTGATAAATCAGTAGAAAAACAAAAAGCAATGCTAACAAAAGCAATTAAGTTACTCAAAAGAGGTGGAGAAATCGTCTATTCAACCTGTTCGATATTACCTGATGAAAATGAAGAGATCATTCGGTTTATTCTATCAAAAAAACAAGTAGAACTCATACCTATAGATAACAAACGATTTGAAGGACTTCCTTTATTACCTTCAAATCTTAAGGGAACACTTTTGATCATGCCTTCAGCATCTTATGAGGGATTCTTTGTAGCCAAACTAAAGAAAATCAAATAAAAAAAGTGATTCAACCGAATCACTTTTTTACGCATTTTCAATGATGGCTGTAATGGGTACAAGCAAGAACGCTAACCACGAAATGTGGAAGAGTTGAAAGAAGTAACCAATCGTAAAGAAGATAATCACAGCGATAAAGGGCATCAGTGCGGTCATTCTAAACCTATCAAAGAGGATGATGGCAGCAACAGGAATGAGCAAGAACACTTGCCAAGCCCAAGCCCAACCGTTTAAGGTAAAACCTAATACCAGAAAAATACCAGCGGCTAATACGACGAGTGATAACATCGTAATCGCTTTGGTTCGTTCGACACCGGTTGGATAGCTCCATAAAAAACGAACATCACCAAGGATTAAACCCATCGCAAGTGGTAGAGCAAATCCGATAGCACCATATATCCATGATCCATAGACATATCCCATGTAGAGATAAAAGGCAATCGCAACGATAAAGGATAATTCATAGACAATGACTTTTAAAACGCTTTTCTCATTGAGTATACCAAGCATGGGGATGATTAAGAAAACTAACCAACCTGGATTCCATAACTGGTATTTAAATCCAAGAATAAGGAAAGCAAACAATGCAACAAATGGAGAAATAGCAACGGGTAATTCTTTTATTCGTGTATGCATGATAATAGCAACCACAGGAATCGATAGAAAGATTAGCCAACCCGGATGCCATAAATCAAAACCCCATCCTAATATAAGAAAGATGATCACACTCAAAAAGGGCATTAAAGCAACAATTCCATCCTTAAGACGTGTCTGAAGTAGGATAGCAGACATTGGGATTGCAAGGAAAACCAACCAACCCGGATGCCATAAATCTTGATAAAATCCTAATACAAAGAAAATGATTAAGCTAATAAACGGCATGACAGCGATGATTTTTGTCTTTATATTCTTTTCTTTTTTCTGCTGCAAGGTATCTCTTAACTCATGAGCAACCTCTTTAGGTGCTCCTAACATTTCACAAACCTCTTCGTCTGTTTTACCTGAAGCGATTGCATCGTCATAGAGTTGAGCATAATCACTCAAAATCTCTTCGACATCTTTTTTACTTGCACCCATTTCCATGAGTACCTGTTTTAAACCATTTAAATATTTAGCTTTCATTACTTGTCCCTCCTAAAAGCTTGAAGACGCCTTCTAAAAACGAGCGCCACTCGGTCTGATACTCACTGAGTTTATTTTGACCAAGTCCTGTTAAACGATAATACTTTCTGGGAGCACCGATATTTGTTTGTTCGACATATGTTTCAAATAATCCTTGTCCAGTCAGCCTTCTTAATATGGGGTATACAGTATTCTCATTGACATCGATTTCTTTAGCGAGTGAATCAATGACTTCAAAGCCATACATATCACGCTTAGAAATGATGGAAAGGATACACATTTCAAGGATACCCTTTTTAAATTGAGTATTCATAGAACCCTCCTTACTGTGCTTTACACACTACTAGGATACACCAGTCCTGTGCAAAACACAATACCTAAAATAAAAAAAGTGAAAAAAGTGACATATGCTTGTTTTTTAACCTGTGAATGTGTTACTCTATATGCAAACAAAGAAAGGTGATTTCAATGTTTAATTTCTATCAGGCTGGTTATTATTATTACGCTTTTGTCTAAGGATTGCACCAGGCATTCCTTTTTCGAGTGAAATGAAGGAACAGCCAATTCATGACAAACGTTCATCCTTGGGGTTCCTCAGGGATTTTTATTTTTTATCATAAGGAGAAATAAATATGATTGTTCAGATGAAAAAAGGCTCTACCAAAAAAGAATACGAAAAACTGATTGAATTTCTAAGAGCTAAACAACTCGATATTAAAGATGTATCTTCAGATGAGGTACGCGTGTTTGGTATTATTGGGGACACTTCATCGCTTGATCCGAGTGATCTTTATGCATTTGAAGGTGTCAAAGAAGTTACACGTGTTTCAACACCCTTTAAAAAAGCAAGCAGAAGTTTTAAGAAAACAGATACCATCATTCGTTTATCCGAAGAGGTGATGATAGGTGGTGATCAGTTTGTTGTGATTGCTGGACCTTGCTCTGTTGAATCGGAAGAACAACTCAGAGTGATTGCTAAAGGCGTCAAAAAAGCTGGAGCACATATGCTCAGAGGTGGCGCATTTAAACCGAGAACATCTCCCTATGCTTTTCAAGGACTAGAAGTCGAAGGACTTAAGATATTACATAAGATTGGACAAGAGATGGGATTAAAGATTGTAACTGAGATACCATCAGCTGATCTATTACCTCTTTTTGAAACCTATGTTGATGTGATTCAAGTCGGAGCAAGAAACATGCAAAATTTTCATCTTTTGAAAGCTTTAGGCAAATCAACGAAACCTATTTTGCTCAAGCGTGGTTTATCAGCAACCATTGAGGAGTGGTTGATGTCAGCCGAATATATCATGGCAGGTGGTAATGAGCAGGTCATCTTATGTGAACGTGGTATTCGTACCTATGAAAAATATACAAGAAATACACTCGATATTTCCTCTGTTTTAGCAGTTAAAGAGTTATCACATTTGCCCGTCATCGTCGATCCTTCACACGCTGCTGGTCGATGGAATATGATTGAAAAACTATCTTTAGCATCGTTAGCTGTTGGAGCACACGGTTTAATTGTTGAAGTCCACAATGATCCTGAACATGCTCTATCTGATGGAGCACAGAGTTTGAAAATATCCAAATTTGTTGGCATGATGGAACAGCTTAAAAAAGTTGCTGATGTATTGGAGAAAAAGATCACATGAACATTTTTATCGTAGGACTTGGTCTCATTGGAGCATCCTATGCTTCAGGGCTTTCTAAAAAAGAACATAGGGTATATGGATATGATCAAAGTGAAAAGGTGATGCAACAAGCCATCGAGCAAGAGATCATCGAGCCATCATCAAGCTTAGAAAAGATGAAAGAAGCAGATCTTATCATTTTAGCTCTGTATCCTAAGGAAAACGTTCAGTTTATCAAAAAGCATCATCATCTGTTGGTTTTTGGACAGGTTTTAACCGATGTCAGTGGAACCAAATCCAACATGATGAAAGGTATCCATAACCATTTACCCAAAGGTGTATCTTACACATCCCATCATCCCATGGCAGGAAAAGAAAGTTCAGGATTTTCTAATCACAGTTCAACCCTTTTTGATGGAGCAAATTTAATCATCGTTAAAGGAGAAAGATCCTTACCAAAAGATGAATCTCTGATTCATCATATCGCAAAAGACTTGAACTTTGGTAAAATAATAGTAACAGATGCTTTAACACATGACAGACTGGTGGCATTTACCAGCCAGCTGACGCACATATTGGCCGTTTGCTTGATGCACGCTGATCACGATAAGGAAACTCAAAGTGCAACAGGAGATTCATTTAGAGATCTCACACGGATTGCAAAAATCAATGAAATCATGTGGTCAGAACTCTTTATGGAAAACAAGGACTTGTTATTGATAATCATGGATAACTTTGAGCAAGAGTTTAAAAAAGTCAAAGAAATGATCGCATTAGGTGAGCATCATGCCTTAAGTACATATCTACGTCAAGCAAGAGAAAAGAGGGATTCTTTTGACATTCATTAAAATGGCAGATTATGATATCTTTATTGAACCTGGTGGACTCAGTCAATTACCTAAACTGATTCAAAAAGTACATAAAGGTAAAAATCTTTTCATTGTTACGGATCAAAATCTCTATGATTTATACGCTCAAAATCTAAGCGATTGTTTGAGTGAATTTTTCGTTCGTTTTGTCTGTGTTAAACCAGGAGAAAAGAGTAAATCATTAACAACCTATCAAAGTGTTATCAATACGTTCATTGAAATGGGTATTAAGCGAAGTGATATGATTGTGGCTTTTGGTGGTGGGGTCGTAGGTGATTTAGCAGGTTTTGTAGCAGCCACACTTTATCGTGGAATCCCCTTTATTCAAGTGCCAACTTCACTGCTTTCCATGGTTGATTCATCCATCGGTGGAAAGGTGGGTATTGATCTTGAACAAGGCAAGAATCTGATTGGTACTTTTTACAATCCTAAATTTGTTTTCATTGACCCACACTTTTTAACCACACTACCCAAAAGAGATTATCATAATGGATTGGCAGAAATGATTAAAGCGGGACTGATTAGGGATAAAAAACTATATCAGTTTCTGCTTGAATATGATACCGTAGGCGAAATTGAAATCGCACAAGCTATCCAGGTGAAAAGAGAACTAGTACTAAACGATCCAAAAGATCAAAACGAGCGCATGCTACTAAACTTTGGACATACCTTTGGTCATGCTATTGAAAAGAAACATCACTATGAAACCTATCTGCATGGTGAAGCGATCAGTTATGGAATGCTCATTGCACTTGAGGTTGGCGTGACACTGGGTGAAACCAAGGTTGAACTCTATGAAGAAGTTAAAAATTTATTGTTAAGAAGACAGCTTGTCAAACTACCTCTTTTAAAACAAGAAGACTACAGAGATCAAATTATTCATGATAAAAAATTTTTAGATGATGGTTTGCATTTTGTTATTGTGACGAAACCAGGAGATGCGAAAATTGTTGTCTTAAGACCTGAGGATCTCTAATGAATGTGACGATACAACCCACTCTGCTTAAAGGATCCATCGATAGCATCTCATCTAAATCACTTTCACATCGCTATGTCGTTGCAGCAGGACTTGCTAGAGGAACAAGCATCATTCAAGAGGTTTTGGATTGTGATGATCTTATAGCAACCAAAGAAGCTCTCAAACACTTTGGCGTGTCATTTGATCGAGATCACATAACGGGTTCATCATGGGAATATGATGGTCAACCTATCGATTGCAATGAATCTGGATCAACCCTACGCTTTCTAATACCTCTTGCCATGCTTCAAGATCAAGAGGTCCTATTTAAAGGTAGAGGGAACTTAGCAAATAGACCTTTAGATGTTTATCATGAACTTTTTACACCCATGGGAATATCCATGATAAGTCATGGTCAAGGTTCGCTTCCATTATCAATTAAAGGGAAACTAAAAGGTGGGCATTTTCACATACAATCCAATATTTCATCTCAATTTATCACGGGATTACTCTTTTCACTCCCTTTACTTGAAAAAGATTCCATCATCCATTTTAATGAAATCCCTGTATCTAAAGGTTACATTGATCTAACCATGGATGTTTTAATGAAGTTTGGTATAGAAATTAAGCGCATAGACCAAGGTTATTTTATCCCTGGAAATCAAGTGTATAAACCTTTAAATGCTGTAGTTGAAGGTGATTATTCTCAAGCAGCCTTTTGGATGGTTGCAGGATTGATTGCCGGTGATATAAGAATCAATAAGTTGAATCCTCAAAGCAAACAAGGCGACCAACAGATCGTTGATATAATCAAAAGCATGCAGGGTTCTATCACTTTTGATGAAAACCATCAAGGATATCAAATCAAACGATCAGAAACGAAAGCAACAACGATTGATTTAAAAGATATACCCGATTTAGGTCCCATTTTAATGGTGTTAGCTAGCCTATCTATAGGAACGACTCATATGATCAATGTTGATCGATTAATCATCAAGGAATCGAATAGACTAGAAGCTATGATACACGCTCTAACAAAACTTGGTATTAACATAAAGAGCGGACACAATGAGATATGGATAAACGGACAACAATCATTTATTGGTGATGTCACCTTATCTGGAGCATCTGATCATCGTATCGTGATGGCACTCTCCATTGCAGCACTTCGTGCAAGAGGACCCATCACCATCACAGATTGTGAAGCGATTAATAAATCCTATCCAACTTTTTTTGGAGATTTTCGACATTTAGGAGGTATCGTCCATGAATCTAAATGAATTAAGAAAAGAAATTGATGACATCGATGATGCTATGATGGATCTCTTTATCAAAAGAATGTCTATAACGAAGCAAATCGGTAAAATCAAACGTTCACTGAATTTACCGATTTATGATCCCGTTAGAGAAGAAGCGATACTTGAAAGAAGAGAAAAACAATTCAATGATCACATGCTTTGGCCATCCTATCGTGCATTTTTATTGAAGTTATTTGAGCTATCAAAGGATATTCAAAAAAATGAGTGATCGTTACGGGTTATTAGGTAAAAATATTACCTATAGCAAATCACCCAAAATTCACACATTAATGGCTAAACGACTCGGTATGGATATCACATATGATCTTTTAGATGTCTCAGAGGATGATCTACCTAAGTTCATCAAACAACTTCGTCAAGGAATCTTTAAAGGTTTTAATGTAACCATTCCCTATAAGCAGAAAATACTCCCCTTTTTAGATGAACTAACACCGAAAGCTAAACGTATTCGAGCGGTCAATACCATCTACTTGAAAAATGACAAAGTGATCGGTGATAATACGGATTACGATGGGTTTTTGGGCTTGATTACGAAGCATCAAATTGATGTTAAAGATAAACAGGTTTGTATACTAGGATCTGGTGGTGCAGCCAAAGCAGTCTATACCGTCTTGTCTGATTTGGGTGCTCATATTGTCGTTGTCTCTAGACAGATAGAAGATCATGATCCTCTCTTTAAGAAGGTAATCACCTATGATGCGCTCAAACATCATGCATGTGATATCTTTGTCCATACGACACCGATTGGTACAGCACCTAAAGTAGATGCATCTGTTTTATCCGCATCCGAAGTCAATCATGCACTGGTGATCGATTTGATCTATCAACCTCCTGTGACCCAATTGATGCGCTTTGCAAAAGAAAGTTATAATGGTTTATACATGCTCATGATACAGGCATTAAAGAGTGAAGAAATTTGGTTTGATCGTAAAATTGATTTAAACGATCAACTGATGGAAATTCTAAAGGAAGTGATTTATCGATGAATTCATTTGGAACACTTTTTCGTATAACAGTATATGGTGAATCACATGGGAAGGCTATCGGTGTGATTATCGATGGTATGCCAGCAGGCATAAAAATCGACAGTGAAAGTATCATATTGGATATGCAAAAACGGAAACCTACACAGATGGGTTCTACACCGCGCAAAGAAGATGATGAAGTCAACATCATGAGTGGTGTATTTAATGGATATTCAACAGGAGCTCCGATCCATCTCATGATAGAAAACCACAATGTCAAATCTTCGGATTACGATGAACTCAAAGCCCATCCAAGACCTGGACACGCTGATTTTGTCGCAGAAAAAAAATATAGAGGCTTCCAAGATCATCGTGGAGGGGGTCATTTTTCAGGACGTCTCACGGCAGCTATAGTTGCTGCTGGTTCGATTGCTAAACAGATCATTCCCTTCAAACTATCACATCAAATCGTTCAAATAGGAGAAGAAAAAGATCCTAACAAATTTGCATCTTTAATACAAAGTGTTGCTGATGAAAAAGATTCTATCGGAGGTATCATTGAAGTTAAAGTAACCAACATGCAAGTAGGTCTTGGTGAACCCATCTTTGATAAATTGGACGCTAAGATTGCTCAGATGATGTTTGCTATCCCTGCTGTCAAAGCACTCAATATCGGAACCGGTTTTAATGGTATACATTTAAGAGGAAGTTCTTTCAATGATAAAATCATTGATAATGAAGGAAAAACAGAGACCAATCACAGTGGAGGTATCAGCGGAGGAATCTCCAATGGCAATGATCTCGTATTGACGGTCATGATAAAGCCAGCAGCTTCCATTGGAAAAGCTCAGATGACCTATCACCTAAAAAAGGATGACATGGAGTCACTTGAAGTAGTAGGTAGACACGATGCAGCTATTACACTTCGAGCGGGTATAGTTTTAGAAAATGCACTCGCTATAGTTCTCGCCGATCATTATCTCATATCCAAGGCTTATCAGTAGATAAGTCTTTTTTTCTTTACAAAATAAAAAATATAGAGTATGATATATATGAACATATGAGCAAACGTTCATATAAGGAGGCAACATGAACATTGATCGCTGTGAATCAACTGTGATTCATCCAGAAAAAATAGAAGAAGTCAAGAGCAATCTTTTAGAGGATAAGAGTTTAATGAGATTATCCAATCTATTCAAAGTGATCGCAGATCCTACACGTATTAAAATATTGTACGCACTTGAACAACAAGAACTCTGTGTCTGCGATATATCAGTTATTTTAGATATGACACAAAGTGCTATCTCGCATCAATTGAAAACACTCAGATTGAGCAACTTAGTCTATAGTCGAAAAGAAGGTAAAACTGTCTTCTACCGCTTAGCTGATGAACACGTTCAAAAGATTTTTAGACAAGCACTTGATCATGTTTTGGAGGATAACTAACATGAAAAAAACGTATCGTATCAAGTATATTGATTGTGCACAATGTGCAACAACAATCGAAGAAACACTTAAGAAAACAGCAGGTATTGAAGCGGTTAATCTTGATTTTGCTAGCGAAAAACTGAGTCTATCGGGTAAGAATAAAGCATTAGATAAACCCTTTATATCGAAAGTTATTCATGAGGTAGAACCTGAAGTTGAACTCTTCGAACTCGATGAAGTGATTGTTAAAGAAGAGGTCAAACTTAAACCAAAAGAATGGATTCTATACGGAATCGGTCTTGGACTCGCACTTTTAGGTTACTTGCTTTATGATGTATTAAGCGTACCTGTTCTAGATATTATAGCCATTCCAATATTCGCTGCAAGTTACCTCATCTTCGGATACAGTGTACTCCTTAGAGCATTTAGAAATATACTCAAAGGACAATGGTTTGATGAGCATCTTCTCATGACGATTGCGACACTCGGAGCATTTGCTATTGGAGAATTTATTGAAGCCATTGCTGTGATGCTCTTTTACCGGATTGGTGAGTATCTACAGGATTTATCCGTTTCAAGATCGCGTGAAAGCATACAATCATTAATCGATATTAAACCAACGATTGCGCACCTCTTAGTTGAAGAAGGAGTCGAAGATGTTGCTCCTGAATCACTTAAGGTTGGAGAACTTATCGTCATTCGTCCAGGTGAAAAAATACCTGTTGATGGTATCATTACCGAAGGAAGTTCATGGCTAGATACAAGTTCAGTAACAGGTGAATCCATGCCAAGAGATGCTTTTGAAGGAACAGAAGTCATTTCAGGTTCAATTAACATTTCAGGTTTGATTACGGTTCAAGTGATGAAGCAATATGTTGATTCTACCGTCAAAAAAATCATGGACTTTGTCGAAAACAATCAGATGAAAAAAGCGAAAACAGAAAAATTCATGACAAAATTTGCGAAGATCTACACACCAGTAGTTGTTGGCTTAGCATTTATCCTTGCTTTTCTTGTTCCTGTTTTTGCTTCATTGATCCAAGGTGTAAGCTATTTGTCTATCCTCCTTTTATATATTGAACGTGCACTCATCTTCTTAGTCATCAGTTGCCCGTGTGCACTCGTGTTATCGATTCCATTATCCTTTTTTGCAGGTATCGGGTCGGCATCTAGAAAAGGTATACTCGTTAAAAGCGGAAGTGATTTAGAGACACTTGCATCAATTGAACACTTCGTATTCGATAAAACGGGAACGCTCAGTCAAGGTAAATTCAAACTCGATCAAATCGTTTCTGGAGAACCCGATCTCATCTTAGAATATGCAGCACACGCTGAATACCACTCCAATCATCCGATTGCTCATTCCATTTTAGATGCATACGGTAAAACACCCAATGATAAACTCGTCTTATCCGTAAGAGAAATAGCTGGTAAAGGTATCAAAGCAAATTATCAAGGCATCCATCTTTTAGTCGGTAATGAACGTCTTTTGGATGATCATAAGATTCAGTATTTGAAAACACATCAGATGGGAACTATCGTCTATGTAGCAGCAAACAATGAGTTTATGGGATATCTTGTCATTAAAGATCAACTTAAGAAACGTGCTAAACGAACCATACAAGGCTTACTCAAGCAACATAAAGGCGTCACGATGGTAACAGGTGACTACGATTCAGAAGCGAAGGATGCCAGTTTTCAATTAGGCATTGAAGATTACTATGCTAATTGTCTACCAGAAGATAAGGTAAGAATTATTGAAGCTCTCAAAGCTGCAAGAAAAGTTGCTTTTATCGGAGATGGTATGAATGATGCACCGGTCTTGACCAAAGCTGATTTAGGCATTGCGATGGGTGGTATCGGTAGTGATATTGCGATTGAAGCATCCGATATTGTCATAATGAACGATGATCCATATCGCGTATTGGTGGGTTATCATATTGCTAAAAAAACGATGCGGATCGTGATGCAAAATATCATGATGGCATTGAGCATTAAGCTCGTTGTACTGATATTAGGATCACTAGGTTATGCAAGTCTTTGGTTAGCCATATTCGCTGATGTCGGTGTTTCAATACTAGCGGTTGCTAACGCTATGCGAATCTTTCGAATCAAAAAACAAAAATAAGGGGTTTCAATCCCTTTTTTCTTCTAAAGAAACCATATCTTGTATAATAAGGGTAGGTGATTTGGATGGAAGTTAAACTTGATCAAATCAAAGGTATAGGACCACAGACATTAAGACTTTTAAGAAATCAAGGCATATGGAACGCATATGACCTTGTTTTACATGTACCCAAAGGCTATGAAGATTATTCCATCACCAAACTAACCGATGCCAATCATAAAGATGTCATTACAGTTATCGGTAAGATTACCACGGAACCCAAACTTATCCGTGGGGGTAAAGTTGAACGTGTTGTCTTTAAGGCTTTAGTGCTCAATGAAGTGATTGATATCGTTGCTTTTGGTCGAAGTTATCTTATCAAACAACTAAAAAAAGATGATGAAGTTCAGATTAAAGGTACCTATCATCTCTACTTTCAACAGATCAATGCGTCATCTATTGTCAAAGCTGAAAAAAGAGTGTCTATCAAAGCAGCTTATGGAATCGAAGGACTCCATGATAAAACCATTATGAATTTAATTGAAACAATCAGACAAGAAAATTATGTAACCATCTATGAGAACATACCCAAAGAATTCATAAACAAGTATCACCTCATGTCAAGACAAGATGCATTCTACCAACTTCATTTACCCAAAAGTTTCCAAATGATTGAGCAAGCAAAGCGACGTATGAAATATGAGGAAGCTTTCTTTATGCAACTCAAACGAATGGCAACTCAAAAAAAGAGAGAATCTAGATTACCCAAAAATTATGATATCTATGCAGTCAAGGAATTGATTGCTTCACTTCCCTACGAACTCACTCAAGATCAAAAAGATGCCGTCAATGATATCTATCGTGATTTTAAACAGGAGCACGTATCATATCGCTTAATTCAAGGTGACGTGGGATCAGGAAAGACCATCGTTGCATTGCTTGCTGCCTATGCGATTGTAACAGCAAAAGAACAGGTCTCCATCATGGCACCTACAGAACTCCTAGCTTCGCAACACTATCAGTTTTTCACCACACACTTAAAAGATGTGAAAATCGCGTTATTAACATCAAAAACTAAAGATAAAAATGTACTTAAAGACCAGATTAAAAATCATGAAATTGATATTGTCATTGGCACACATGCATTGATTGAATCCGATGTTATGTTTCATCATTTAGGTTTAGTTATTATCGATGAACAGCACAAGTTTGGCGTCAAAACAAGAGATGAACTGATCGATAAAGCACACGCAAAAGATGTGATCTATTTAACAGCGACACCGATTCCTAGAACGCTTGCACTCCTTGCATTTGGTGAAGCACATGTATCCTACATCAAAGAAAAACCGAAACATCGATTACCAATTGAAACCAAGTATATTACCAAAGATCTGATCGCAGAAGTCTATGACCATATGCATTCTGCACTGATTAGAAAAGAACACTGTATGGTTGTTGTTCCAGCGATTGATTCAGATAAGATCAGTGATAATATCGAAAACGTTTATCAAGAGCTTCAAAAAGAATTCTCTGTTCCCATTTATGTACTACACTCTAAAAAATCACCTCTAGAACAAGAAGAAGCGATGTCATCTTTTATCATGCAACCGGGATCTATACTACTTGCAACAACGATGATAGAAGTGGGTATTGATATACCGAGTGCAACCATGATGGTTATCTATCAAGCTGATCGGTTTGGTCTTGCACAACTCCACCAGTTGCGAGGACGAGTGGGCAGAGGAAATCTTGCAAGCTATTGTTATTTAATCTCTGAAAAAGAAGATATCGAAAGACTCCAAGTATTGTCAAAAACAGATGATGGATTTAAGCTCGCTTCATTTGATTTAAGTCAAAGAGGTCCTGGTGATTTCTTAGGAGTCGAACAGAGCGGATACTTTAAATTTAACTATTTAAATCTTATTGAGGACTACAAGATTATTCATGAAGCACAACTCAATGTCAAAGACTTGCTTAATCGCAAGGATTTTTACACCAACCCAATCTATAAATATTTAGTCAAGTCCATTACACCTACGCCTGGCGTATGATATAATGGTATATACGGAAAGTAGGTATATATATGATTCGTTTAGCAGTCGATGGTATGGGTGGAGATTTTGCTCCAGAACCCATTGTTAAAGGTACCTTAATGGCCTTAGAAAAATTTGATAATATCGAAATAACCATCTTTGGTGACGAAACAAAGATGGCTCCATTCTTGAAACAACATGAACGTTTGCACGTTGTTCACACACCACACTATATGCCCATGGGAGAAAAAGATCCCATCCACCAGTATCGTACAAATAAAGAGCACTCCATGTTTATGGCTATGCAGCATGTCAAAGATGGTCACTCTGAAGCTGTCATTTCAGCAGGTCCCACACAAGCTTTAGTCGTAGGAGGTCATTTCATTATCCGAAAGATGCCTCAGATGAAACGAGTTGCTATTGCCCCAATCATTCCATCAATAGATGGAAAAGGACGTATTTTGTTAGACAGTGGAGCCAACGTTGATTTTAAACCCGAGCATTTACTGGATTTTGCGATTTATGCAAGCATTATGGCAGAAAAAGTCATGAAACACGAAGAGCCCAAAGTGGCACTTATCAATATTGGTACTGAAGATAGTAAGGGCAGAGATTTTGATAAAGAAACATTTGCCTTGCTAAAAGCAAGTCCAGACATCCATTTTTACGGAAATCTTGAACCTAAAGAGATTTTGACAACCGATGCTGATGTTCTTTTGTCGGATGGATTTACTGCCAATATCGTGATGAAAACGATGGAAGGTACCGCAAAGGGTATGGGTGCTCTCCTCAAACGAGAAATCAAATCATCCTTTTTTGCATCCATCGGAGCACTCTTTATGCGAAAAGCACTCAAACGCTTTAAGCAATCACTCGATGCTTCTGAAATTGGTGGAGCACTGCTTATGGGATTCCAAAACGTCGTCATAAAAGCTCAAGGAGCTTCTAAAACAAACGGCTTCTTCAACGGTATTAGACAAGCTAAAGAAATGGTAGAAGCACGTGTGATTGATCGTGTAAAAGAAACATTAGAGAAGAAAGAAGAGAAAGCTGAATGAAATCATTCTTAGAGAAGCTTAATCTTCCCTATAAGGATGAATCTCTCTATGAGATTGCATTGACACATGCATCTTATGCCAACGAAAATCAGACTGAAAAGAATGAAAAATTAGAATTTTTAGGAGATTCTGTCATTGGTATACTCATGAGTGATTATCTTTATCGTGAAGATTTAGCAGATGAAGGAACGATGACCAAGCGTAGAGCACAGGCTGTATGTGAAGAAGCTTTGGTCAAATATGCATCACAAATAGGACTTAAAGACTACTTGCGACTCGGGCGAGGCGAACTTGTCAAAGGAGCAAACGATGCGATGATCGCAGATGCATTTGAAGCACTTTTTGGTGCGGTTTATCTCGATCTAGGTTTTAAGAAAGTTCAAACATTATTTCATCAAATCATCGTACCAAATCTCAATATGGTTTGGAATATCAAAGATTATAAATCGACACTACAAGAATATATTCAAGCCGGGGACAAAAGATCGATTAGCTATCAAATCATTCGGGAGACAGGTCCTTCACACGACAAAGAGTTTGAAGCTGCTGTTAAACTTGATAATACGATCATCCTTGGTGTAGGTATCGGTAAAACTAAAAAAGAAGCTGAGCAAAATGCAGCGAAAGATGCATTGAAGAAGGGTAACTATGATCATCAAGAGACTTTATGAAGAATTTGATCTCTCCATTGAAAGAATTTTACTCAAAGAGTATCGAAGACTCAATCTTACAATGGCTGAAATGTCTGTGTTAATCGCACTTTTTTCAATATACAAAAAAAGAAAGAGTTTTACGATTGCTTCCATCTCTAGACGTGTCGATATCGGCAGTGAAGATATTGGTAACGCAGTTGAATCACTCATAGATAAAGGTTTTGTAGGCATCCATTTAGAGAAGAAAGAAGGTAAAGAAAGAGAAATCTTTTGTCTCGATCAAGCACTTCTAAAAATGGAAGAACTCTTTCGTGAAGATGAAATGACTGAGCTCAAAGAAACGCTGGAAAATGAAATCGTCGATACAATTAAACTATTAGAACAAGGTCTCGGTCGTGGGCTCTTACCCTATGAGTTAGAAAACATCAGAAGATGGTATGAAGAAAAGGCATTTACAACCGAGGATATTCATCGCTGTATTCTTGAAGCTGGGGAGCAAGTCAGTGTTAAACTTGTTGAGCGGATGCTCAATCAAAGTTCACTAAAACCTGTTGAAATTGATGCTGAACTCGAAGAAGCTCTTGATCAGATCTACAAGAACATTAAATGAACAGAATAGACATCATCTCTAAAACACTCAATGAAATGTTTCCCCATGCACGCGCTGAACTCCAATTTAACAATACATTTGAATTATTGATTGCTGTTGTTCTATCAGCACAGACAACAGATATTAGCGTCAATCGTGTGACACCACAGTTATTTTCGAAATATCCAACACCACGCGATTTAAAAAATGCTGATATCAAAGACATTGAATCCATTATTCGATCCATTGGACTCTATCGCAATAAAGCAAAAAATATCATTGCTTTATCAGCAATAATTGATGATACCTATCAAGGTATAATACCAAGAGATCGTGATGAACTTGAAAAACTTCCAGGTGTTGGTCGAAAGACTGCAAACGTCGTTGTCAGCAATGCATTTGGTATACCAGCTTTTGCTGTAGATACCCATGTTAAGCGAATTTCCATTCGTTTGGGTTTAGCAGAAAAGGGAGATTCTGTTTTAGAAATCGAAAAGAAATTGATGAAACAATTTCCTAAATCTGAATGGTTACGACTCCACCATCAAATGATTTTCTTTGGAAGATATCACTGTTTAGCTAAACAGCCGAAATGTTATCAATGTCCACTATATGACCTTTGTGAAAGCGAAGATAAGCAATTATTAACCTAAGGCCAGATGGCCTTTTTTCTTTACTCATTCTTGATTGTTTCATCTTTGATTTTTACTCTTATGTCACCAAATCGACATCAAAGGAGTAAATCATGAATTTAAAACACGTGTATCGACAGTTGAAGAAGAGAAAGGAGCTCAAGCATTTTGAGGTAAGACCCATTGGTTCAGCATTAAGAATCAAACGAAAAGAAATGAAAATGACACTTGAAGAAGGAGCGGAGGGGATTTGCAGTGTCTCCTATTTGTCAAAATTAGAAACCAACCAAATTGTTCCCAATCTTGATTTTGTAGACAGGCTTGTTGAACGTTTTGGTCTCAAAGAAAAAATAGCCTACGATTCAGAACAATTTGAAAGTGATTTTAATGACTTAAAGCATTTCATGTTTCAACTCGAACAACCCAGTTTTAGCTACATGGAAAATTATATTGAAAGAGAAGACCATCAAGCGCTTATCATTCGACTAATTGAATTTGCAATCACCAAGAATAGCGATCAAGCACTTCATTATTTTCAAGAACTCGTTCCCTTTCTTCCACATCTAAAAGATGAGGAATTAACGATGGTGTTACTATCCGCCGCTGAAGCATTTGTTTTAGAAGAAAACTATCAGGATGCCTATCGTATGGCAGCAGAAATCCCTAAAACCAGTGAATCGAATGAACACCTTCACCTTTTAACCTTACGATTGAAATTGATTATCAGTTTTCTTGAACATAAGCCTTCGGATCTAATGACCAAGTACCATACGTATATTCAAGAAGTTGAATCGCTTGGTTATTATCATTTAGCCAAAGAGATGAAACGATACCTATTGGTCTATTTAGCACAGTATCACTTACCAGATGAAATCTTAAAATTATCCATTTGTCTTGATCGTGAGGGGAAACTATCAAATCTTCCATACGCTATCGCTTGTTTCATGCACCAAGACTACGAGAAAGTCGTCCTGTTAGCAAGAGATCAAAAACCATTAAACGACTGGTTGATGATCTATTTACTAGCCATGGAAAGAACAAGCCGTTTTGAGGAAATCAAACACACAATAAATCATCGAATACCCGATACACTTAATAAAACAGAAAAATTAATACTCACACATTTTATCGCAAAATATGAAAAAGATGAGAAGGGACAACTTCACTACTTAAGAAGAGATTTGCTTGGAAATCGCATTTCATCTGACAATCCAATCTGTTTAGAATATATCATGATGGATGCATCGAGATGGTTTGCAAAATATCAGTTTTATAAAGAAGCCTATCTGGTTATTCAACAGTATCAGCCAAGAATTAAAAAATTAAGACTAGCCATGAAAAGTCGCATAGATGAAGTGTAAAAGCTTCATTTTTTTGTTATTCAACCCTAAAAATAAGCATATCAACATGAAAAATTGACTAATTATAGTTTTTACTATAAAATGATTTTGGCTGAGAGGAGGGAACAACGATGCGAATGATAAAATTATTCAGCTTAGCCAAGGGCTTTTTTGTACTCTTCATTGTCGCTGCATTCTTAACAGCCTTTCACCAATGGACTTACTCAAATGTTCCCTTATTTACGCAGTACCTGATGAAGACACTGCTTGCCATTCCGGACATTGCTCCAGGCAACGTGTCAGTTGGAGAGGTAAATCTACCTCGCTTTTTAATCGCCTTTTTTGAACAGGGCGATGAAATTATGGGCATCATTATCAGAATCGCGGCATCGCTGATGGTGCTTCAAGTTTTCCGTTTTTCACTTCGTTTCTTTGAAATGTGGCTCAGAGGTTCACTTCAAGAACGACTTTCTGAAAAAATGCGTGTCAGACTTTATGGACATATTCAAGATCTTAATTATGAATTCCATAACAAGAGTGACTCGGGTGATTTAATCCAACGCTGTACAACGGATATTGAAACAACCACAGGCTTTCTGACAGGTCGTATGCTCGACGTTGTTCATTTGGTATCCACATTGTTTTTTGGAGCCTATCAACTCATCTTCATCAATTCAACCATGGTGTGGGTGTCTTTAGCAATTGTACCTTTTGTAGCGGTCTCATCAACCATCTACTTCATCAAGATCGAAAAGATTTTCGAGAGTATCGAAGAAACAGAATCGAAAATGATGACAGTTGTTCAAGAAAACCTATCGGGTGCGCGTGTTGTGCGTGCGTTTGCCAATGAGGTTTATGAAATTGAAAAAATGGAAACCAAAAATAGTGAATACAGAGATGCGCTTATAAAAGCGAATAAAATTGTTGCTGCTTATTGGGGGATTATGGATTTTATCGGTATTACCCAATACTTGGTCATCATCGCCATTGGTGTCTACGGTATTCAACGTGGTACGATGGATGCATCTGGTGTTGTAGCCTCTTTGGCTCTCGTTGGAATGCTCATTTGGCCAGTGCGTGGTCTGGGTCGTATTATCAATGATTTTACGAAAGCACTCGTTGCATCAGATCGCATCAATCATATCCTTGATCAACCAAGTGAATATGATCATGACGGCACATTAACACCTGAAGTTCAAGGTGAAATTGAATTTAAAGATGTATCGTTTAAGTTTTCCGATACGGAAGAACATTTACTCAAACAGGTAAGCTTTCATATCAAAAAGGGACAAACGGTTGCGATCATCGGTCGTACAGGCAGTGGAAAATCTACGATTATCAACTTGCTCTTAAGAATGTACGATTATCAAGGTGGAAACATATTGATTGATGGTATTCCACTGAATGACATTAAGAAAAAGCATATTAGAAACCAAATTGGAGTTGTACTACAAGATCCATTTCTTTACTCCAAAACAGTCTATGAAAACATCGCTATCGCTCACAAAAACGCGAATAAAGAGCTCGTTTTTCATGCTGCACAAACAGCAGCTTTAGAAAAGGACATCAACACCTTCAAACAGGGATATGACACATTGGTTGGTGAACGTGGTACAACATTATCTGGAGGACAAAAACAACGCGTAGCAATTGCACGTGTCTTAGTGGCTGACAAGCCCATCCTCATTTTTGATGATGCCCTATCTGCGGTTGATACCAAAACGGATATGATGATTCGTGAAGCTTTACTCAATAAGACATATAGACACACGACCATCATTATCACACATCGTATTACCACTGCTAAAGAAGCAGACCAGATCATTGTGATTGACCAAGGACGTATTGCTCAGATTGGTACACATAAAGATCTTGCGAAGCAAGAAGGGCTCTATAAGAAACTTTGGGATATCCAAGGTAAGCTTGAATCTGAATTTCAAGCGATTTTAAAGGTAGGTGAGACCCATGCATCAAGATGATCAAGATGTACAGTATAAGGTCCAACTTTCCACATGGAAGAAGATTATTAAGATCATTTTTAAATCAAAGAAGCACTTGATTATGCTCATTGTATATTCAGGTTTACTCGCAAGTCTTGACGTTATGATACCTCTTTTTAATCGCTACGCGATTGACACATTCTTTGTGGGTGGAGATTATTCAACATGGCCCTATTATGTTATTGCTAACATTGGGTTAGCCATCTCATTTGGTCTTGTTGTCTGGGGATTCATTTATGAAGCAGGTATTATTGAAGCAGATGTCAGTTATGAATTAAGAAGACAGGCATTTGAAAATCTACAACGTCTATCCTATAGCTACTTTGATAAAACCCCTCAGGGATGGGTGATGGCACGTATGACTTCGGATACACGTAAGTTATCGCTGATTATCTCATGGGGACTTGTCGACTTTGTTTGGGCTGGATTGCAGATGGTTATGATACTCATTGTTCTTTATTTAACATTTATTCCATTGGCACTCATCATGACCATAGCATTACCCGTGATGCTTTTGATTTCTTATTTCTTTACTAAAATCATTTTAAAGCAACACCGTGTAGCAAGAAAGTTCAACTCACAGCTCACTGCTCAATACAGTGAAGGTTTCTTAGGAGCGAAAACGACGAAGAGCCTTTCGATAGAAGATTCAAACTATGATGAATTTTCACACACAGCCAACAACCTCAAGCGTTCTGCAGTCAAAGCTGTTATTTCATCAGCACTTTACTCTTCTGTCTTACTTGTACTCGCTTATTTAGCTGTGACTGCAACCATGGTTCAAGGATCTATTTATGTTCTTGGTACAGTTATTACACTCGGTACTTTACAGATGTTTCTCTTCTATACGACAAACTTCTTTGAACCCGTTATGGCGATATCTAGAACACTTTCTGATCTGCAGAACGCTCAAGCATCTGCAGAACGTATTGTTGGACTGATTGAAACGGATCCAGAACTCTTTGATAAAGAAGAAGTTATCGCTAAATATGGTGATCTCTTCAATGATCAAAAAGAAAATTGGGAACCACTTCAAGGGGATGTTGAGTTTAAAGATGTGACATTCTACTACAAGGACAACGAAACAATACTTGAAAAGTTTAACCTCAAGGTTAAAGCAGGTATGAGTGTTGCCTTAGTAGGCCATACGGGTTCTGGTAAAACAACACTCGTTAACTTACTATCCCGTTTTTATGAACCAAAAGCCGGTGAAATATTGATCGATGGTATTGATTACCGTGAACGATCGATTCATTGGTTACATTCCCGTTTGGGTTATGTACTCCAAGCACCACACCTCTTTTCAACAACCGTGATGGAAAATATCAGGTACGGACGCCTAAACGCAACCGATGAAGAAGTCATTTATGCAGCTCAAATGGTTGGCGTGGATGATTTTGTCAAGCACCTAGATTTAGGCTATCAAACCTATGTAGGTGAAGGTGGAAACCTTCTATCCGTTGGACAAAAACAACTTGTTTCATTTGCACGTGCTGTCTTAGCAGATCCAAGAATACTCATTTTGGATGAAGCAACATCCTCCATTGATTCTGAATCCGAAGCTGTCATTCAAGAAGCAACTGAAAAGATGCTTTCAGATCGTACAAGCTTTATCGTAGCACATCGATTATCAACCATTGTTAACAGTGATTTGATCGTGATGCTCGATATGGGTAAGATTATTGAGATGGGTACACACGAAGAACTGTTACAGAAACGTGGAGCTTACTTTGAGCTTTATCGAAACCAATTCTTCAAGGAAAAAGGTAAAGAACTGGAAGCTGTATTATAACAAGTAAAAGGGCAGGTTAATATCTATCATAAGGTAGAGGTGAAACCATGTCCTTTTTTCTATTTCTTCTTGAAAGTGTAACGATTTTATTGGCTCGTATTGAGTGGATAAATGATCATCTAACCATTCCTGTCTTTGAACAGGTTGAAACCTATCGTTATTTACCAGAAGCTAAACTCTATATCGATGATTATTGGATCATGGATGCAGAGGTTGTCTATGAAAGAAATGGTGTCGAATGGACGTTTATTTCAACCGTCAATACCTCAAAGGTTAAAAGTTATAGTATAAAGTATCGAGCCACATTTGAAACCTACAATATCTCATCCACACATACCATTATTTTTGATGTCGTTGATCTTGAACCACCAACCATTATCCACATTCCTGAACACGAGATGGTTATTGGCAAAAGCCTACCTAAATTTCTAGAAGGTGTTGTTTTAGCGGATAACTATTATCAGGTAGAAGATCTTAGCATCCATTTTGATCTATCAAAGGTGATGGAACATCAGATAGGAGACTACTACATCACTTACCAGGTGAGTGATCCATCGGGTAATGTGAGAAAAAGGGATGTCTTATTTAAAATTATCGACCCGATTCCTCCAAATATTACACAACACACCCCTGTGATCTTAAACATTCTTGAATCACTTGTTTGGAGTAACTATTTGACGATTAAAGATAATGTTGATCAAGTGCTTGATGTCTTACTTGATGATGATCAAATTAATTATCAAAAACCTGGAGTATATCCTTTAATTATCTATGCAACCGATAGGAGTAACAACCAAGCATCTGAGATCATCCAAGTGACGATTGCAGATTTAAGTGAACCAACGATTGTCTTAAGATCGAGTCCTCCTACGATCACCGTTTATCAACCGATAACGCGTGAACTTTTAGAAAGTTATGTCATTGATCTTTTTGATAATTATTCAACGTTAAGTATCCATGATGTATCTATCACTCACGACATAGAAACAAGTTTTCTAGGACAATATGCGATACACTACGAAGTAAGTGATCACGCAGGAAACAAAACGACAAAAACGTTGATCGTACATGTTATCGATAATATCAAACCCAGTATAACGCTTCTTAAACCACTGATTTTCGATGTCTTTTCCACCAAACCGTTTCTGATGGATTATTTTGAATATTCAGATAATTATCAGCCTATGGATGAACTTTCATATAAGCTGACAGAATCTGTTAAGATGAGTGTTTTAGGGATGTATCCAATCACTTTGGAGGTTACAGATAAATCGCAAAATAAAGCCATTTATCAGGGGTATGTAACAGTCGTTGATCGTGAACCTCCAACGATAAGACAACTCAATGAAATTGTCATAACAGACTTTGAACCCAAAAACTATACGCATTACTTTGAAGTATCTGATCAGTATGATGATGCATCACATATCGAACTATCTTTTGATGATCACGAAGTTAACTATGAGCGTGTTGGTATCTATCCATGTTATGCTTATGCGAAGGATGTATCATTGAATCTTCAGACACTCATTTTTGAAATCGTGGTTATCGATATGATTGAACCAGAGTTGATGTTAACCAAAACAGCATATGTTCATCAAATCGGTGATGAACCCGTTGATCTCTATTCATTTATAGCATCAGCAAGTGATAATTATGATCTGTTGAATCAAAAAGATATCAAAGTGCTTGGTGAAGTAAGTTGGCATGAGCTCGGGCAATATCTGATCACGTATACCCTAGAAGATCAATCAAAAAATCATGTAGAAAAAGAGCTCGTTATCACCGTTGATGATGATATTCCGCCTACCTTAACATTTGATGATGTGATACTCTATCAAGGTGATCCGTTTAATCCATATGATGGTGTATTCTACGATGATAATCTTGGAACACCACATATTACTATTGTGCAGGATGAATTTGATACACATGAAGTTGGCTCATATATCATCACCTATATCGTTTATGACAAACGAGGTAATTACATCACAAAAGACCGTCAAATAGTCATTAATCCAAGGGAAAATAGACCATCGATTGAGCACTTTATACCCGTGATAATGGTTACGATCATTGGTTGTGGAATTCTTTATATACTCTATAAAAAGGGATAGTCACTTTCTTTGACAAAACCACATAAATAAACTATAATGTTGGCGTAGATTTTCAATCAAAAGGAAAAGGAGAATATTATGGCAAACGTCTTAGTGGTTTATTGGAGCGGAACAGGAAACACAGAGATCATGGCTGAAAAGATAAAAGAAGGTTTAATAAATGCTGGTGAAACCGTTGATTATAAAACTGTTGATCAAGTCGAACCCAGTGATGTTGCTGCGTATGATAAAATAGCATTTGGTTGTCCTTCAATGGGTGTTGAAACCTTAGAAGAAGATGAATTTGAACCTTTCTTTGAACAGGTAGAATCTCAGTTATCAGGTAAGAAAGTAGCACTCTTTGGCTCCTATGGTTGGGGAGAAGGCGAATGGATGGATGCTTGGGTTGAACGTACAGAGGCTTGTGGAGCTATACTCTACGATAACGGATTAAGAATTAACTCAACACCATCAACCGAAGAAGAAGAAACGTGTGTTGAATACGGTGAAGGATTTGCTAAGTTCTAGTATCATTGAAATGCCTCCGGGCATTTTTTTATAGAGAAAAGTTCAACGTTTTGACGTATAATAAAGATAGGTGAAACTATGTTTGGTATCCTCCACTTACAAAGTGCATATAGCATGCTTAAAAATGCCATTCCGCTATCTCAGTTGGCTGAAAGAGCTAAGCAATCAGGTTATGATGTATTAGCACTAAGCGATGTCAATCTTCACGGGATGATGGAACTCTTCAGGTTGGCTAAAAAGCATCAGTTAAAACCTGTCTTAGGTTTAGAGATCAAGGTGTCTCATGGATTATCGGATACCGTTTTTTTTACTTATGTCAAAGATGAACTAGGTTACCAAAACTTACTCAAGTTATCCCTAAGACAATCCGAAGGATTTATTGATGATGATTATTTGTTAACACATCAAGAAGGACTCATTTTTGTTTCAGGTGGATATAAGTCACTGATCGATCAATCTATTGATAACAGTGATCTTAACCAAGCAAAACAGGTAGCAACCTTTTATCAAAAAAATCTAGAAGATTTTTATATCGGTTTATCACTGGATACCTTTCATCAAGAGATTGCTATCGCACCCAAGCTTTTTGAGCTTTCCGAACATCTTCGAATAAAAATGCTACCCATACATCAAACATCCTATCTAGATAAAGAACACAAAGAAGTCTATGAAGCACTCTTGAAGATTGATGATGAATCAAGTGTGGTTCCTGAAGACGCCAATTATGCATTCTTAAACAAACAAGAACTCATAAACTTATTCGCTGAGTATCCCTATATCTTTGATACCCTTGATCAAGTTTTTCAATCCATTTCCTATACCTATAAAAAGCCTCGATTTGAAATGCCTATTTTTGGGGTTGAAAAGGGAACATCCAAAGAATACCTACGCTCATTGGCGATGGTTGGGCTCAAAAAGCGATTATCTAAAATACTTAATCCAACTGTTGATATCTATCAAAAACGATTGCTTTTTGAACTCGATGTCATTGAAAAAATGGGATATGCAGATTATTTTTTAATTGTCTATGATTTTGTTAAATATGCGAAAACACATGATATTTTAGTTGGTCCAGGACGTGGTTCTGCAGCGGGATCACTCGTTGCTTATTGTTTGGGTATCACGGATGTTGACCCCATAACTTATGATCTTCTATTTGAAAGATTTTTAAATCCTGAACGTATCACCATGCCCGATATCGATCTTGACTTTCCAGACAACAAAAGAGATGAAGTCTTACAGTATGTTAAGGATAAGTATGGCGATCATCACATGATATCAATCGTCACTTTTGGTACGTTTGCTATGAGATCATCCATTCGAGACATCGCACGTGTGATGAAAATTGATTCGACACGAACCAATGGAATTATTCATCGTGTTTTACACGATGATATCGATGAAACAGATGAAGAAATGGTGCGTTTACTCAAAGTAGCAAAAGCGATAGAAGGATTACCTAGACATACGGGAACACACGCAGCGGGTATGATTTTATCCAAACAGGATTTAATGGATTATATCCCATTGCAGATAGGAATCAATCAGTTTTATCAAAGTCAGTTAGAAGCTAGTGAACTCGAAGCTTTAGGTCTTTTAAAGATTGATTTTTTAGGTATTCGCAATCTAGCGGTTATCGATGAGGCGATTAAGCTCATTAAAGAACAAGGCGTGTCCATTCATCTTGCAGATCTTCCCTTAGATGATCAGAAAACCTATGATATGCTATCACGAGCTGAAACATCGGGAATTTTTCAACTCGAATCATCCGGTATGCGAGCGGTCTTAAGGAAACTAAAGCCAACATCATTTGAAGATATTGTCGCTTTATTAGCGCTTTACAGACCAGGTCCGATGGATCATATCGATGAGTATATTGAAAGAAGAAACGGAAAACCTTTTGCATACATACATCCCAAACTTGAAAGCATTCTAAAAAGTACCTACGGTATTATTGTCTATCAGGAACAAATCATGAAGATTGCTAGTGAATATGCAGGATACACACTGGCACAAGCAGACTTACTTCGAAGAGGTATCTCAAAAAAAGATAAAGATATTTTAGAAAGTGAAAGAACGAGGTTTATTCATCAATCAGCTGAACAGGGATATAACCAAGATGATGCTGCATCCATCTACGATTTAATCGTTAAATTTGCTGATTATGGATTCAATCGCAGTCACAGTGTTGCCTATGCGCTTGTTGCTTATCAGATGGCTTATCTCAAAGCGAATCACTTTGCTATCTTTATGACCATTTTGCTATCCTCAGTCACAGGTAATGAATCACTATCGGTTGACTATATCAATGAACTAAGAAAAAATCATATCGAAGTCGTATCACCGGATATTAACTTATCGACAGATAAATATATCTATCATCAAGGTCGAGTGGTTCTACCACTACTTGCTGTCAAAAGTATTGGACGTTCTGCGTTATCAAAAATTATAGAAAACCGTGAAGAACAAGGTGTATTTAAAGATTATCAAGATTTCAAGAGACGCTTAAAAAAAGAACTCAATGACAAGAATGTTGAAATGCTCATTCATTCAGGTGCACTTGACGCGTTTGGACTCACGCATCATGCGATGAATCAATCCAAGCAAATAGATCAGGCTGGATATGAACTCTATATCACTGATTTTGCGATGCCTAATGTCAAAGAATATTCATTTGCTGAACTTGCAGAATTCGAAAAAGAAGCTCTCGGATTCAATCTTTCCTATCATCTACACGAAAGATACAAAGATGAGATGAAAAGACTCAATTTATATCATCTTGGAAATATATTAAAAGGTGCTCAAGGTTTTGTTTTATCAGCTGTAAAGAAACAAAAGGTGATTAAGACCAAACAAGGAAAACCGATGGCATTTATTGAACTTGATGATGGGATCAATCAACTTGAAGTTACATTATTCACTGAAGTGTATGAAAGTTTTCAAAAACTAGGTGAACAAGATGTCTATGTCCTCAAGATTATGGTTCAAAACTATCGTGGAGAAAAACGTTATTTGGTTGATCAAGTAACAACTCTTCCATTATTTGAAAAGAGGAAAAAAGGATGACCAACACATCTAGAAAAAGTATTTTATGGGCTTTACGTATTGGACTTATCATCAATTTGGTACTAACACTTATTAAACTCATCTTTGGTTATTGGGGTCATGCACAAGCGCTTATCAGTGATGGATATAACTCAGCATCAGACTTGCTCATCAGTGTTATGCTTCTATTTGTCCTCAAGATAGCAACCAAAAAACCGGATAGTGATCATCCCTATGGACATGAAAAGTTCGAAGGTTTAGCTTATTTTGTTTTAGGACTTGTCTTTCTCGGAACATCCATCTATATCGGGATAGAAGCCATCATCCACATTATCCATCATATCCAGATACCAGAAGATGCAATTAAACCTCACCTGGTCACCGTGGCGATATCCATTATCGCACTCGTGATTAAACTCGTTTTATTTTTATACTACAAGAGCATCGGAAAGAAATATAATAGTCCAACGATTAAAGCGGATGCAAAAAACCATCAAATTGATGTCTACGCAACCAGTTTTTCAGTGATTGGTTTAGGTATTGCTCAGCTGGGTCTCGTGGTTTTCGATGATATTGCAGCATTTATTATTGGACTTTTTATTCTTAGACTAGCCATCACGATTTTAAGAGAAGCCATCTCATTTTTAACCGATCAAGCACCTTCTTTTGATGAAATCAATCACATTAAATCATTTATCCATTCGATTAATGGAGTCTTGAAGGTTGATGATCTTAAAGTGAGAAAACATATGACACAACGATACGTCGATGTTGAAATTGGAGTTTTGGCGAATATGTCACTCGAAGAGGCACATCGGATTGCTGAAGATGTTCACCATCAAGTTGAAAAAGCTTTTCCAGATGTCATCCACTGTATGGTTCATGTAAATCCAAAACAAAAAACATAAATCTTTACTAAAGGCATATACAACAATGTGTAAACGTAGTTTAATTCATTGTGTTATATCGCCTTTTTTGATAAAATAATGATAATCAATTGAATGAGAAAGGCGGGATTTATATGCCACAACTACCATCTTTACTAATCCTTCAATGGGGTCTGATCGGCTTTTATGTTGTCATCTACTTCATTCTTGGCTTTTTGAGAGGAGGTTCAAAATCCACGTACTTCACACTTGTCGCCTTTATTACGACATTTTTAAGTTTGTTTGCCATCTCATTCATCTCACTCAATCTCATTTTATCCGATAGTTTTACACTGGTCAGTCTACTTGAAATGATTGACAGTCGTTTTGGAAATATCATACCCGCAGAAGTTTATACCTATCTTAGTGATCCTGAACTTGCGGGTTTTGCTGTTGCACTTGTCGATTTAATCCTTCGCATCGTTGGATTTATTATCCTCTATCCCTTCATTAAGTTTCTTTTAACATTAATCATCTTTCGTCCCATTTGGAGTTTTGGGATTAAAAAAGCACTCCTTAAGAAACAAAATGAAAAACTAGAAGTTGTTGCTATGGAACAAAACAAAAAGAAATTTGTTCCAACCAAAAAACTAAAAAAGACGCTCTTAGGACGATTTGTTGGTGGCTTCATGGGATCCCTTCAAGGAGTTTTGGTTGCTTTTATCGTCTTAATGCCCATCTTAATCATTTCAGGTTTTCTTACCGTAGCACCTAGTGGTGAGCCAGTAGATAACCAAGAAGAAGGTATACCGCTAGCAGTAGGTATGCCCGATTTAGGTCCGATGGCAGACATGCTTGATGATTATTTACTTCAAATCGATGAAATGAATCAGCAGGGACTAGGTGCCATGGTTAAGCAGATCACCGTATCTGGTAAACCCATTGATCGTTATATCTTTGACCGTATCTTTACAACACAGGTTAAAAAAGGTGAAGATTCAACCGATATCAATTGGATCAATGAACTAGAAGGTATCTTAAATATTACACGAACCATCTATGATGGTGGTTACTTAGAATCAGGATTTACATTAGATGAAATCAATGAAGAAAAACTAGACGATGTCGAAGTCGTCTTCAACTATTTAGGAAGCTCAGATCTTATCGCTTATATGATTCCTGCAGCAGCAGCCTTTGGTCTTGAGAACTTTAGAGATCAACTACCAGCTCAAGTATCTGATGAACTCGCAGAAGCAGCTGTAGGACAAATTCAAGAAATCGATTGGAAAGCAGAGTTTGGTAACATTAAAGGCATCGTCGATGCCGTCCTATCGTTTGGATCCGTTCAAGAGATTCAAGCATACATGAGTGATCCTAACGCTTTACTCGATCTATCACCTGAAGAAGGTGAAAAACTTGCGGATATCATTCGTGCAATTGGCGAAATGCAAATTTTAGAACTTGTATCTGTCGGTGCAGAATATGCAACAACACTTGCTGAAGTTCAAAACCAACTGACATGGATTGCGGAAGAAGAGCGTCAAGCATATCTCGAGGAGAAATTAAGTTTCTTAATCGATGATGCTGCTTTTTTCTCAGGTGAAGAAGGTGAGTTTGAACGCTTTGCATTACTCGTTGAAGCTATCTATACCGACGAATATGGTGATGTAAATTTAAGACAACTCATCAGTACAGCTGACGCTGAAGCATTCATGGCAGCTCAAAATACTGAGTGGATCGATGGCTTACTCGAACACATTGTTGAACTCGAGTTATTGCTCAATGCGATACCTGTTGGTGTTGATTATGCACTCTATAGCCAAATGGGTGACTTAGTCGATGCTGAACTTGCAGCTGAAATTGAAACTGCACTTGCCGATATTTCATGGGAAGATGAAATCCTAAATGTTGGTGATATCTATAAAGAAGCTGTCTCTATCGGAGCAGCATCTCTTTTGGGTGAAAACCCCAACATGTTATTATTTGTTGACAATGCGATGGAAAATCATATGGATAGCATCCGTGTGATTGTCGAAAAGATCTTTGAAGAAAGTGCACTCGTGAATGCAGCACTCGATTTAGCAGCTCCGATCATGGTCGAACGGTTTGTGACCAACCAGGAACTAGCAGCAATTGTCCAAGAAGCATTGATCTCAGATCCCGAATCCGGTGTGGTTGATTTCAATGTTGGTCAAGAAATCAATACCGTCCTAGACATTGTTGAAACGGTTTATGAATTTACAACACTTTCTGAAGTTGCCAACTTCAGTGGTATGACAACAGAATCTAAGTTTGAACTCTTTGCAGGGTATGGTTCGTTGACAGAAGCTCAATTTGAATCCTTTAAAACAGCGTTTGAATCACTTCAAATACTACAGCGTGTTAGCGGTTCAGGTTTAACCTATGTTAAGAACTCGATGGGCGTTGAACAAATCTATATTCCTGATGAGGTCAATTTAGGCGAAGATATCGGATCCATTTTGGGTCTTGGATATTATGTTGCTAAATATACTTATGACAACAAACCGCTCTATCCTACCTATGAAGAAATCGATTTTGCTCCACTTTTTGCAGATGATACATTTAGAAGTTATCTACTGCCTTCAGAGTTAAATAATCATTCTGAACTGATTCTATCAACGATTGCACATAACGCGATGGTTTATGCTGATAATGAATCATTTAGTCAATATCTCGTTGTTCCCGAGTCCCTAAAACTTGCATCTCCAGAGTCTTCGATCTGGCATGACGAAATTAATGCACTTCTTGGTGCTATCTTTGATGTGGCTGCATCGTTTGAAGATTCAACCGTCTTAACGTTCTCTTATCGAGATATCATGACATTCAAAAATGCCCCAACAGCAGCATCCATTGAATTGATTACTCAGTTTGCTGATCCTGTGAAAGCTGACGATACCTTTGGTAGTTTAGATAGTTCAGTTATCCTACGTTCTTCCATCAAGCAGATTATCGATAATTTTGGTGGTCGTACAGTGGATGCACTGGGTGGTTATGAGATCAAAGTTCCAGCGATTGCTTTGGATGGTGATATGCTCAAAGAAGATATCATCGTTGAACTGATCAACGGCTTAGCAGTGATGATTGATGACATGAATCAAACATGGGAATATGAAACGATATCGCAGCTGACGAGCAACTTAAGCGTCAATGCGATTTTACCTGCTTATAACAATGTCACAGACGATGCACTGATTACATTTGGTGAAGTAACGCTCATTAAAGGTGTTATCAGTGAAATGATCTTAAGTGATGCGATCAAGAACTTTGGTGTCGAAAAACTCAATGGTGCTCAAACATTCTTTGTCGCACCCGATGACTTCTTAGACCTTGATCCACTCCTGTTAGATAGTGAAGGACTTAAAGGCGAAGAAATCGGTAAACTATTAATTTCTATCAAGAGTCTTCAACTGAATTCAACAGGTGATTTATCGAGTTTTGGTCCACAGATGCTCAACCAAATGATTGATAGAAATATCGATTTAGTTGATGGTCAAGACGATCTCGATCGATTCTTTGATTCAGGAATACTCTACACATTAATTGATAAAGCCATCCAACTCGATGGACTCAATGATTTTGTTAATGATACATTGTCCGGTGCATTTGATGATGCTGAAATAACGATTGATCTCACGCCTCATCCTGACATCTTAGGAAATGCAATCGATCATGAACCGATTGAAGTCGGACGTATAACAAAACAAGAGTTTAGAAATATCGTTGTTTCAACATCTCTGATTGGACCCTTTGGTGAAGTAGGTATCGAAACGTTTGCTGGCATGGCAGATCCTTACGCTGAAGAAGACGATTTTACAACCTTCTTAGAAAGTGATTATATCTATACTATCTTAGGACGCATGTTCGAAAACGAAGGATTCGGTGACTTTATTGGCGGATTCTTAGGCAATGCCTTTGGTGAAGGTATCGACCTAGATATGACGACTCCTTCAGATGCGAAGGGAACAGTGGGTGTTGAAGAAGATATCATGACGAAGAACGAACTTAGACGTCTTATGATATCATTTAAGCTTATCGGTCTAGATCAAGGTACGGATATCAATGAAAGCAATATTCTGGCACTCTCTGGAGCAAACGATATCGAAGGTACCGATGACTTTGATCGCTTTATTCAATCAAAATATCTTGCAGATAAATTATCGATTATCCTAACATCTGATACGATTATTGAGATGTTGGCCATGGGTCGGTTCTTACCTGCTGACTTTATATTACCTACATCAAGTTATACAACAATTGATGGCAGAGAACGTTTAACCAACACAGAATTTGCAGCCATCTTTAATGGTCTCGAAGTGCTTGAAGTCGAAGGATTTGACGGTGGTGATTTAGGTCCAGATAGTCTGACCGGAAGAACGAGTGAAGAAATTGATGAAGTCCTCGAATCCGATTATCTATACACGGTCATTGACTTGATGCTTAAGTCCGAAACATCCTTTACCATCCCTGATGGTGCGTTTGAACTGGGTGGTACCTATGATGGTATGGTCAAGAAAAACGAAATTTCAGATATATTCATAGCAATGAGCACACTGGGTGTTACAGGTGGTGAACCACCTGCTGCAGAAGACATAACGATTGCTGATCTACAAGAATTACTTGCTAACACCGATTCATTTATTGTTCGTTCAATGTTATCTGAACCTATTATTTCTTCAGTTGGTGAGGAAAATATTCCTGAAGATGCCTATGAAAGTCCGGGTGTCTTAACACAAGAAGAATTGGT
>JAVEVJ010000095.1:0-3473 GCA_034005105.1 Acholeplasmataceae bacterium
AGCTGTTGGTGGAAAAATGATGCTTAAAGGAATCGATGCTCTCGATCAAGATGAAGAAACAAAAGTGATTGTCTTGATATCAAAGCCACCACATCACACCGTTTTAGAGAAAATCAAAACACGCTTAAAAGCTATCAAAAAACCAGTCGTTATGTGTCTACTCGATGCAACAATGGATCAAAAAATCAAACAAGTTCATTTTGTATCAACGCTCACTGAAGCAGCGATTGAAGCACTGAAACTGATTGATATCAAAACTCCAGATCTGCTCACATTTGATCAGGATCTAAAAGATGAGATCAAGCGACATAAAGATATGTTTCAACCCAAACAATCCAAGATCAAGGGACTCTTTTGTGGTGGAACACTCACCGCTGAAGCGTTATCGATCTTACGTCCACACATCAAGGGACTCACAAGTAATGTTGCTAAAAAGGATGATGAAAAGATGAAAAATCCTTTGAAAAGCGATGGACATAATCTCGTGGACTTAGGTGATGATATCTTTACACAAGGAAAACCTCATCCCATGATCGAACCTACGATACGTATCGATCGCATCCTTTTAGAAGCTAAAAATCCTGAGACGGCTGTCATATTACTCGATTTTGAATTAGGTCTTGGATCACATGAAGATCCCGTAGGAATTACACTACCGGGTATTGTTGAAGCTAAGAGTATAGCTCAAAAAGATAATCGTCAGATTGCCTTTGTGGGTTATGTCTGTGGGACAGAACAAGATACACAGGGTCTTAAAAAATCAGAAGATCTCCTCAGACAAGCAGGTGTTATCGTGGCTAAAACAAATGCGCAGGCTGCAATGATTGCAGCTAGTCTAGTCAGTGAGGTGAAAGCATGAGCACAAACAATCTTTTTAAAGAAGACATCAAGATCATCAATATCGGTTCACCTTCTTTTCAACAAGACTATGAAAAACAAAATGTCTCTTATGTTCACCTCGATTGGTCACCACCTGCTCAAGGTAATTTAGTTGTCCTAAGACAACTCAGTGAATTAAGACCCTACTTAACAAAAATTCACGAAGCGAATGAACAAGCAGTAAACAAGATCAAATCAGCTGAAGGTAGATTGATTGCGATTAAAAAAGCGTTTGATGTGATTCCCAATATGTCAAAAAACACGATTCTACATGCAGGTCCTCCCATTCCATTTTCAAAAATGGCAGGTCCGATGCAAGGTGCAATTATTGGAGCACTCATCTACGAAGGTTTAGCAAAGAATGAAAAAGAAGCAATCAAACTCGCAGAATCTGGTGCGATTGAATTTGATTCTGCGCATCATCACGATGCGGTAGGTCCTATGGCTGGAATCATCTCTGCTTCAATGCCAGTTCATGTGATCTATGATATTGTCAATCGAAACTATAGTTACTGTACGATCAACGAAGGACTCGGTAAAGTCTTAAGATATGGAGCAAACAGTGAAGAGGTTATCAACCGCTTAAAATGGATTGAAACAACCTTTGCACCGGTCATGAATGAAGCACTGATCCTATCTGGTGGTATTGATATTAAAAGCATTATCACTCAAGCGCTTCATATGGGTGATGAGTGTCATAACAGAAACAAGGCTTCATCCGCACTTTTCTTAAGAGAAATAGCTGTGTCTATCCTAAAGACATCATTTTCTGACCTAGAAAAACAAGAGGTCATCAGTTTTATTCAAAAGAATGAACATTATTTCTTAAATCTATCCATGCCCTACTGCAAAGTAGCACTCGATGCAGCAAAGAATATCAAATATTCTACCGTTGTGACTGCGATGGCAAGAAATGGTGTTTCCTTTGGTATTCGTTTAGCATCATCAAATGCGTGGTATCAAGCACCAGCAAACTATGTCAAAGGTCTCATGTTTCCTGGGTTTACAGAAGATGATGCAGCACCTGATATTGGTGATTCAGCGATTACTGAAACCTGTGGTATCGGTGGATTTGCGATGGGAGGAGCACCTGCTATCGTCCAGTTTGTAGGTGGTGTAGTGGATCAAGCATTCGATTATTCTAAGAAAATGCATGATATCACACATGGTAAACATCAAGTGTTTACCCTACCAACACTCGATTTTATGCCAACCGCTTTAGGTATTGATATTATGAAAGTTCTTGAAACGGGTATTTTACCGATCATCAATACAGGTATGGCACACAAAAAAGCAGGTGTTGGACAAGTTGGTGCTGGTCTCGTCAACCCACCTCTATCATGCTTTGAAGAAGCTTTGGAGGATTTTGTTAAAAGAATAAAGGAGGATCAATCATGAAAATTGTTGTTGCACTTGGTGGCAATGCTCTAGGTGATACCCCAAATGAACAATTAGGACTGGTTAAACATGCAGCGAGCAGTGTCGCAGATCTTGTTGAACAAGGTCATTCAGTCGTTGTTGTCCATGGTAACGGACCTCAAGTGGGCATGATTCAAAACGCTTTTGATACCGCCCATGATCTTAATAAGAAAGTACCTCTCATGCCACTTCCTGAATGCGGAGCGATGAGTCAAGGATATATCGGTTATCACCTACAAAACGCTATCTATAATGCGCTCTTGGAACGTAAACAAAATATACCTGTTGCAACCATCATCACACAAGCACTTGTTGATCCTAAAGATCCAGCCTTTGATCATCCATCAAAACCTATCGGAAGATTTTATACAAAAGAAGAAGCTGAAATGCTTGCAAAAGAGACAGGATTACCGATCATTGATGACTCTGGAAGAGGCTATCGCTTTGTTGTGCCCAGCCCTAAACCGATCGATATTGTTGAAAAACAAGCGATTAAAGAATTGATTGATAAAAGGTATGTTGTGGTTGCATCAGGTGGAGGTGGTATTCCTGTTGTCAAAGGTGAAACCCTCAAGGGAGTCTCAGCTGTTATCGATAAGGATTTTTCAAGTGCAAAACTTGCTGAACTGATCAAAGCAGATGTTTTTATCATTTTAACAGCGGTCAAGCGTGTTTCGGTGAACTTTAGAAAACCCAATGAACTCGAATTCTCTAAACTATCCGTCAAAGAAGCACAAAAATACATTGATGACGAGCAATTTGGCAAAGGTTCAATGGAACCTAAGATTATTGCAGCCGTATCATTTGTTGAAGCGAATCCTAAAGGACAAGCAATCATTGCAGCCCTTGAGGATGCTGCTCTTGCTGTTAAAGGTAAAGCAGGAACGATTATCTATGCATAAAAGGCGCAAAACGCCTTTTTTCTAAGGAGGAATGAAATATGCCTTATCAAATGTTTAATCATCCACTCATGAAGCACAAACTCACGATGATTCGTGATAAAGATTGTTCATCAAAAATGTTTCGAGAAGTTGTCACCGAACTCTCCGGTCTTATGGTCTATGAAATCAGTAGAGAACTCAAGTTAGTCGAAAAAGAAGTAGTAACACCGATTGCAACTACCATAGGTTATCAACTCAAAGATGAGATTGTTCTCGTTCCCATCTTAAGAGCTG
>JAVEVJ010000096.1:0-3371 GCA_034005105.1 Acholeplasmataceae bacterium
TTGAGAAAAAAACACCTGTTAAACTCACTCCATCCAAAGAAGAAGGAGTCCTTCAGATGAAGGCTCTATTGGGTTTAGGAGAACTGATTACCAACATTAACACCATCAACCATGGTCAGATTGAAAATTTACCACTCGGGCATGTGGTTGAAACAAACGCACTTTTTAGAAAAGATCTCGTTCAACCTATTTTTTCAGGTAAAATGCCCGATGTTCCTCATGCTTTGACACTACCACACATTTATATTCATGAGTTACTGATCAAAGCATTTGATCACAGGGACTTATCGTATGCTAAAGAAGCACTTTTAAGAGATCCCTACACGGAGCATTTATCACCGAAAGACAAGCTTGCCATGTTTGATAAGATAACCAGTCAATTGTCGGCATATCTTTCTTATTACACACATCACTAGAGGTATTTGATGGATATCATTAAAGGTTCACTCGTAAACCAAAAGCAAGTAAAGATGCATATCAAGGAAATCATCCAAGCGGGTGGTCTTGTCGTGTTTCCTACGGAAACCGTCTATGGTATTGGTGCGGATGCTACAAATGAAAAAGCCGTGCAAAAAATTTTTATAGCAAAAGGAAGACCCTCTGATAATCCGTTGATCGTTCACCTTGCACATCCTAAGGATCTAGAGATGATTGTTTATGATATACCAGAAGTTGCTAAACCATTGATGAAAGCTTATTGGCCAGGGCCGCTCACATTAATCTTTTGGAAAAAAGAAATTATCCCAAAATCTGTCTCTGGAGGTTTAGATACGGTTGGTGTTAGAATCCCAGATTCAAAGATTGCTCGAACCATCATTGAAGCAGCAGGAGTTCCTATATGTGCTCCATCAGCCAATGTTAGCGGAAGACCTTCCTCCACACTCTTTGAACATGTATTAGAAGATTTTATGGGTAAAGTTGATCTAATCATCGATGGAGGTATGACTGATATTGGTATTGAATCGACTGTTTTAGATGTCACAACACCGATACCTGTTTTGTTGAGACCTGGTGCAATCACCCAATCGATGATAGAAAAAACGATCAACATGGGGATCATCGATGCGACAGAAACACCTGTTCATGACGTGCCCAAATCACCGGGTATGAAGTATACCCACTATGCACCACAAGGTGATATTCATCTCATTGAAGGTGAAAAAGAAAACGTCATCGAATATATCAATAAAGAAATCAAAAAATATCCTGAACATCAAATCGGTGTTATCGCACCGGATGAATATATCAAGAGTATCGATGCACACTACAAGGTTGCTCTTGGTTCATTGCTCAAACCTGAAGAGATGGGAAGAAATCTCTTTTTGGCATTGAGACAAATGGATCAATTGAAGATCAAAATCATTATGATTCCAGCCCTTCCAAAAGAAGAATTAGGTCAAGCCATTATGAACCGATTGTATAAGGCAGCTGGACAAAAAATCATAAAGATAGACTAAATTAGGTTGTGAAATCTTACGAAATAATTAATCTCATTCATGAAATCATTTTCATGGATGATTTTATGTTTCAATCCATCATTTAATGTGTATAATATTGTTTGTTGATGTATGAATAGAGGTATCAAATGGGTAATATATTTAGTAAAATTGGATGGTTTGTCAAAGCGAATTGGAAAACATATGTTACCATGTTTTTTTTGCTTGTAATAATTGCTATTCTATCCTTATCACCCGCTTATGTTCTCGGTCAAGCCATCGATACGATTATTTCTGGAGGACTTACTCAAGAAACACTCCTTTGGATTGTACTCTTTTTAGCGTTGTTACCCATCATGCGTTATTTATTGAGTTTTCTATACAATCATCTCTCACACAAGACAGCGCAAAATTTATCCTTTCAGATGCGAAAAAAATACTTATCACACCTTTTTGATATGGATCAACAGTTTTATGAAACTTATGAAAAAGGAGATCTCATCTCTCGTGTGACTGCAGATTTGGATGCAATTACCCAGGCAGCATCTTCGATGCTTGAAGGTATTATTTTTAATGTTGGTGTGATTTTGTTTGCGATCAGTGTGATGTCCTTTTCAATCAGCTGGAAGTTAACACTCATCTCGGTACTCATTATGCCAATTGGTTTAACCATACTCAATTCGATCCGCAACAAAAAGCGTAAATACATTAAAAAGCACCGCGAAATATATGCGGATATGACCGAAAAAGTACTTGAATCGGTTGAAGGGCAAAAAGCGATACGCGCTTACGTTCAAGAGGATAATGATTTAAAAAAACAATATGATGCTATCGATAAAGATATCGAATCATGGCGATATATCGTTAAATTTGAAAACTGGTTCAATCCCCTTTTTGAAGTGATCTATGGCTTAACTTATATCCTAGCATTTTCATTTGGGATCTACTTCATCATTCAGCAAGAAATGACGTTAGGTGGACTCATTACCTTTGTCTCTTATGTCGGTATGCTTTTTATGCCAATCGTATCGATATCTAACATATTTAGTCAGATCAATAACGCAACCATTTCGGTTGACCGTTTTGATGAGATTATGAAACAACAACCCATCGTTCATGATCGGGAGACATCTAAACCCATTGTCGATTTTCAAAAAATAGAGTTTCAACACGTGACATTTAAGTATCCCTTTGATAAGCAGCCCGTTATCAAAGATATTTCGTTTGCTATACACAAGGGACAAACCTTAGGTATCGTTGGACCAACAGGTGCTGGAAAATCAACACTAATCAGACAGCTACTCAGAGAATTCAATATCACTGAAGGAGATATTTATATCGATCAATCTCCGATTGAATCGTATCGCATTGAGGCGATTAGAGATCTTGTCGGCTACGTTCCTCAATCGCATATGCTCTTTAAGCGGTCGGTAGAAGATAATATTTTGATTGGTAATCCAAAAGCAACGCTTGATGCACTGGATCGTGCAGTCAAGATTGCAGATTTTGAAAAAGATTTGCACTTTCTACAAAACGATATGCAGACCATGGTTGGTGAATCTGGAATGACCTTATCTGGAGGTCAAAAACAACGTCTATCGATTGCTCGTGCACTGATTAAGGATCCTGAAATATTGATCCTCGATGATTCACTTTCAGCAGTTGATGCTAAAACAGAAGATACCATCATTGGTCATCTCAAGGATTTTAGAAAAGGTAAAACCAATATCATTGTCGCACACCGCTTTTCTGCGGTTCGCGATGCAGATATGATTTTAGTATTGGAAAGTGGTCGGATCACTCAACGTGGTAACCACGAAGAGCTTTTGCGTCAAGATGGTTGGTATAAAAACCAATACATTCAGCAGATGACCATGAAGTAGGTGATGCTTGTGAAAACGATGAAAAAAGTATGGAGATATATCTCTAAATATA
>JAVEVJ010000097.1:0-3276 GCA_034005105.1 Acholeplasmataceae bacterium
GTGATACCCTCTGATTATATGATTGAAAAGATGGTCGATGAGGATATGCTACATGAACTTGATTATAGTTTGCTACCAAACTATGATGAAGTGACCTATATGAGCGGTGTAGAACATATCTTTGAATCGATGACTGCAACAACTCTCTCAAGACGAGATGTAACCATGGATTATAAAGATTACATGGTTCCTTATTTCTGGGGTACCTTTGGGATTATTTATAATAATCGTGTAACGGGCTTAAAGGCAGCACTTGAAGCACATGATTGGGATGTCTTCTTTGATGCAGCAACTTATTTTCCTGATACAAGACGTGGTATGTATGATGTTCCACAAATGGCATATGCAGCTGCTCTTCTATACCGTGATTTAGATCCTAATAGTTATTCAACAGCTCTTTTAAATCAAGCAAAAACAGATATTACCAATGCAGAGTTTATGCACTGGGGTGATGATCAACTCAAGCGTGATATTGAATCTGATAATTTAGATATGGCATTTACCTATACCGGTGATTACTTAGATCGTCTTTATTTACAACTTGATGAAGGTAAAACATTAGAAGAAGTAAAAGCAGAGTTTGATATGTTTATACCTCATAATACGTTAGTCTTTATCGACGGTATGGTGATTCCTAAGACTGCAAAACATCTTGATCGCGCACATCTATTTATCAATTATTTACTCGATCCTGAAGTGGTTGCATTAAACAGTGAAGTGGTTGGCTACGCGACAGCACTTGAAGAAGCATACGATATTATCACAGGTTATGCAGATTCAACCGATCTACAAAAGAAAAACTGGGCACTTGCAAACCTGATGTATTATCAAAAAGATATCGTTGGAGATTATTATCCAATGACGACACTGAGTGCTTCTGAGATTGATGCTATCACATCGATGATTCAACAGGTACTCTCTGATTAGTTAGAAGAAACCTTCGGGTTTCTTTTTTTGTTTAAAGGGTATATCCATGCAAGTTATCTTTTAAACATGTATTTTCATTCATCTTTATTTTCATTTATCATTAAAAATGATATAATGGTCTCGATATAGTGATGACAATTTTTTTTAGGAGGATCTTATGAACGATCATCAAATGGAAGCAACAAACGAGATAAGTCTTATCGACTTAATTAAAATTCTAAGAAGTAATCTCATTCTTATCTTAGTCTCAACATTCATCATTGGGCTGATAGCGGGTACCTATGCTTTTTTTATCGCCAACCCCATGTACAAATCAAATGCTTATGTGATGGTACAGGTACAAGTTGAATCTGGAACGAGTGACTCATTTGACTTAGTCAATGCACAACGTTTGATGGCAACAGCAGCAGATCTTATCAAGATGCCAATAGTCTTGGATAAGGTCATAACGGAGTTATCACTTGACATGTCAATTAAACAACTCCAATCGAATTTAACCGTCTCATCCTCTTCAACAAGCTATTTTATCAATGTTTCATACCTTCATGAAGATCCTGCAATCTCCAGTTTGATCGTCAACGAAGTGATCGATCAAGCTATTGAGTTTGCTAATGATAATGTCGCTATTCTAGAAGATAACATCATTCGTACCAGTACAGCTGCAGAAGGTGTTTATGATTCACCCAACAAAGTACTCTATGTCGCCATCGGTCTTATCTTAGGTGGTATCTTAGGTGTTGGTATTGCATTCCTCAAAGAAATGCTCAATAACACCTTTAAGACGAAAGAACAACTTGAACAAACCTTTGGTATTCAGGTTTTAGGTGTTATACCCGAATTTGAAGTGAAGGAGACAAGATCATGAGCAAGAAGAAAAATATCTTTAATGGCGAACGCAATGAACGCTATGACTATTTAGTCACCAAAGAACAACCCTTATCCTATACCACTGAATCCTTCCAAAAGGTCATTATCAATCTTGATTATGCTAATATCGATCAAAAGATTAAAGTCATTCAGTTTACATCAACACTCGCTTCAGAAGGTAAATCAACTTTTGTATCGAATCTATCGTATTTGCTTTCACAGAAGAACAAGAAAGTTGTCTTACTCGATATGGATTTAAGAAAACCAAAGATGCAACGCGTTTTTAATGTCCCCAATAAGGATGGATTAACCGATTATCTTGCTGGAAAGATCAGTTATGAAAAACTGATTAAGCATTCTGCTGACTTCGGTTTTGATTTTATTGTTGCAGGTGAAAAGACCAACGCGGTCGTGAATGTCTTAGAATCATCTAAGATGAAGGAACTCATCGTCAAATTACGTGAAGATTATGACTACGTTTTACTCGATGCACCTCCTGTGATTGCCGTATCAGATGCACTCTACATCTCTAAAAATGCTGATGGTATTATCTTTATTGTTGCACAAGGTGTTGCTAAAAAGGCACTCGTTAAAGAAGCTATTCAGACACTTAAACACAACAATGTTCACATCATTGGAACCGTCTTAACGCAGGTTAACCTCAAGAGCGGAGCTTATGGGTATGGTTATGATTATACCTATAAGTATGAAGAATAATGTTTCTTGATTTACATACACATATTCTATTTGATGTAGATGATGGCTCCAAAGATTTAGAGATGTCGATTCAAATGATTCACTACGCCATCGAACAAAAGATTAGTCATATCGTCTTAACACCGCATGTACAATCAAGAGCTACAAGAGCAAGTAGAGATCAGATGGTTAAGCATTTTGACTTACTCAGTCAAGAAGTTGGGAAGTTGGGATTACCCATCAAACTCTATTTAGGTGCTGAAGTTTTATATCACACACACATAGAACCGGATTACCGTGCGTTAACCTTTGGTAAATCCAACTATATTTTGATCGAGTTTTCAATGCGTGATGAACAACCCATTGAAGAGATTATCTATGATATCTCCCGCATGGGATTTATTCCAATCGTTGCCCATATGGAAAGATATCCCTATGCTAAGTTGAGTGACTATATCGCCGTTAAACGCACAGGTGCACTGATTCAGGTCAATACCACGTCGATCTTGGGAAAAGATAAAACGATTAAATCCAAGCAGATGATCAAGCTGATCAAAGAAGGCTACGTAGATCTCATCGCATCCGATACCCATAATTTGGATAAACGTCCACCTAATCTCTTGGATTGTTACACTTACTTAAAGAAACATATTGATACAGAAACTCTTGATAAACTATTTTTTGAAAACACAAAACCTATTATCGATACAATGTCCTAAGGGAGATTGCATTTTTTTATTAAAAAATGTGAAATTTGAAGGTATGATTTGATAATCTTGGAAAAAT
>JAVEVJ010000002.1:0-64019 GCA_034005105.1 Acholeplasmataceae bacterium
ATATTACCTGTGGCTGGTAATAAAGTCTCATATGTAACAGGGATCAGCCTCTGAAATCACAAATAATGAGGTTTTTTTATGTTTTATTGATAATGTCTCTTGACTTTTAATAGTTAGTTACCTCCTTGTGTTTATGTATAATTAGTTAAATTATAACAAATTTCTTATATATCTATTGTTCAAAATACCTTCAAATGAGTATTAATAGTAAAAAAATGACGATATGGCACCATACCGTCATTTGAATTAGGATTTATAGGATATCTTGTGGTGATCTAATACCAGTTGAAAGATTTTTTGATAAACATCTGGATTTTTTTCAAGGTAGAGTTTTGCATTTTCTCGTCCTTGACCAATCTTTTCACCTTCATAGGCAAACCAAGCACCACTCTTTTGAATGATATCCAAATCAGAAGCTAAGTCAACCAGTTCACCTGTTTTAGAAATACCCTGTCCATAAATGATATCGACGCTCACTGTTTTAAAGGGAGGAGCAACTTTGTTTTTCACAACCTTGATGTTTGCTTTATTACCGATGATGTCGGTTGCATTTTTAATCGCTTCGCTTCGTCTAATCTCTAAACGTACAGATGAATAGAACTTAAGCGCTCGACCTCCAGGTGTCGTTTCTGGATTTCCAAACATGACACCTACTTTTTCACGAATTTGGTTAATAAAAATAGCTATAGTTCCAGCTTTTGAGATTGCTCCTGAAAGTTTTCTCATCGCTTGGCTCATCAATCTTGCCTGTAGACCAACATGTGAATCACCCATCTCACCGTTAATCTCTGCTTCTGGTACAAGCGCAGCAACTGAGTCAACGACAATGGCGTCTACGGATCCACTACGAATCAAAGCTTCTGCAATTTCTAAAGCTTGCTCTCCTGTATCTGGTTGCGATAAGATGAGGTTATCAACATCCACACCGAGAGCCTTAGCATACTTAGGATCTAAGGCATGTTCTGCATCAATAAATGCAACATAACCGCCTTGCTTTTGAACCTCTGCTATTGCATGCAGTGCCAGTGTTGTTTTACCTGATGATTCAGGGCCGTATATTTCGATAATGCGTCCTTTAGGATAACCGCCAATGCCTAAAGCAATATCGAGTGCTAAAGAACCTGTTGGAAAGGCTTCTACTGATCTTTCAGCTTCATCACCAAGACGCATAACTGAACCTTTTCCATATTGTTTTTCTATTTGTTTCATTGCAGTTTCTAGAGCTTGCGCTCGCTTGTCTTTATCAATCATGACTGCACCTCCGTCTTATTATATGCTATGTATGTTTCTTTTACTTTAAATACTTTCGAGTATAATGTTTCTATTTTTGATGAGATAATCTAATCCACTAATGATTGTGAATAAAATGGCCAACCAAAAGAGGACATCTCCAATCCAGTGAACGAGTCCAAAATCATTGAAGAGTAACCAGATTAAAGCAATCATTGTCGTTGCTGTTTTGGCTTTTCCAAAAATGGATGCTGAAATCACATGACCGCGCTCAATCGCAAGTAGACGAATACCCGTGACAGCAAATTCTCTAATGATAACAATCATAATAGCCCACAGTGGAATTCGATCAGGCATTAAGAGCATCAAGTATAAAAACGCGACCATCACTAAGACCTTATCAGCTATCGGATCTAAAAACTTTCCAAATGTTGATATTTGATGATATTTTCTCGCAATATAGCCATCTAAAAAGTCAGTAAGTGAAGCGATCACAAATAGGATTGAAAAAATAAGTTGATCGATATTTAAAGCTAAAAAACCTGAGGGTTTCTTTAGAGCATCTATATAAATAACGATCAGCATGATCGGGATCATTATAAGCCGTGTGAGTGTCAATTTGTTAGCTGTTGTCATAGGTTTCAATTAACTCCTTATCTATTCTTATTTTACCATAATATTGTGTTTTCTGTTGCATTTTCACAACGCTTTTGATACAATGGTTTTGCACGTATGGGAGGTGAAATTGTGGCAAATATCAAACAACAGATTAAACGTAATAAAACCAATGAAAAACGTCGTTTAAACAACGCTTCTTTTAAGTCATCTGTCAAAACTGCAATCAAAGCTGTTGAACTCGCTATTCAAGCTAATGAAAAAGAAAAAGCTCTTGAAGCCTTGTCTTTTGCTCATAAGAAGTTAGACAAAGGTCTTGCAAAAGGTATCTATCATCAGAACTTTGTTGCTAGACATAAATCAAGTCTTGCAACCAAAGTGAATTCACTTTAAAAAATAAGGCACAGCGTGTCTTTTTTTTATCCTTTTTCGATTTCTAAGAAGCCACCTTTTTGTGGTACATATTTCACATGTGGCAAGCGGATACCTGAAACACCATAGTTACCGTTATATCCGACTTTATTGACATAGTGTTTAATGTTGTTTCTTTCGATAGCCATTTGCTGTAGTGCAGCATAGGTAGCTTTGATGTCATCTAATGCACGGTGAGTATTTTTGACATCAACGTGATATGTTTGAACGCATGCATCCAGTTTATGTGGATAGCGATGTCTATCACGATAAATAGCCATGACATCTAAAATATCATTTTTAATGGTAAAAAACTTATTCCAATGACGTCTAAACAACGTCTGTAAAAAGAGGAGATCAAACTGAATATTATATGCAATAAGCAACGTGTTTTCATCTTGATATAAATCAAAAAAACGATGGAATGCTTCATCTTGGCTCACACCTTCTCGAAGCAACATTTCGTCTGTAATATGGGTTATTTCTACTATTTTTGAAGGCAATGGACGACTCGGTATGACCAAAAGTGATAACTCTTGGACAATTTCGTGTTGCCCATTTTGTTTTTCTAATAGTACTGCTCCGATTTCGATAATCTCTTCGGTAAAACCATTGAGTCCTGTCGTTTCAAAATCAAAGAGAAGCACGCGATTGTGATCAAACATGTTAAGCTCCTAACAAATAAAGTTCCAAACCTAGTTTTTTCTCGATTTTACCACTCTTGATGTCATAATCGAGTTTAGAAAGTTTTTTTAAGTGATTTTCAAGTTGATTAAATGGGATGGATTGCGCATTTTTCACCAAATAGTATGCTCGTCCACTCTTGATATGGAAATGTTCAGCAATTTGATCTTGACGATATCCCTTATCAAGCAGTAGCTTGGTGTGCATAAGTTCTCTTACTTTAGCTACAATATTGTTTAGTATACGAAGGGGATCTTCGTTTCGAGCAATCAGGTCATAAAAGATTTCAATGGTCTTTGTTTGATTTTTTGATAAGAGGGCATTGGTCAACTCGAAAATGTTTTCTTCAAGATTTCTAGATACGAGTAACAACACAGCTCTCTCATTAATTTCTTTCGATTCATAGGAAAAAAGCATCAACTTTTCAGCTTCCTGATTGATGAGGTTAAAATCAAGATTAGTTCTTTCTAATAATGCTTCGATAGCTTCATCGGTGATGGTGTAGCTGTATTTTTTAAACATGTTACGTATAAAATCTGGATAGTCAGCTTTTTCCATATCCTTCACCTTTTCGATGAAAGCATATTTAAATAGTGCACTACCCAGTTCTGTTGATTCGGGTAATAGTTCATTCATTACGATGATCAATATGACATCAGGATTTGGTTTTTGAATGTAATTTAGATAATTTTGAAGGACAAAATCTTCAGCCTTTTCAAGCTCTTGGAGATTGCGAAGAACGATGACTTTCTTTTCAGAGAAAAACGAGACAGTTTGTAAATCTTCAAGCACATCATCATAATCATTTTCCAATAAATCATATTTGATGATGTTAAAAGGATCAACATTAAACTCTTTAATTTTTTCTTCGACGGCATGATTGAGCAAGAAATCATTATTGCTGTAAAAGAGGTAGATCGACTCAGCCATAGATACGCCTCCTATTTATATGAATATTGTACCAAAATCAAGGCTAAAAAGGTAGATGCAATTGCCATTTTACTTTCTTTTTAACTTTCGTATAGATGATACTTCCATCAAGATCTGTACGATAGATCGTTGCATTTATCTTTGTGATACGCTCAATGACCTCAAGATGCGGAAACTCATAACGATTGTATCTTCCCACAGAAATGATAGTCATCCTAGGTTTTACATAATGTAAAAAATGATCAGATGTCGATGTCGAAGATCCGTGATGAGCAATCTTCAACACATCGCTTTTTAGTGCGTGTCCATAAGTGTTAATGAGTTGTTCTTCGGTTTCATATTCAATATCTCCTGTTAAAAGAAAGACTTGTTCCAAAAGTGTTGTTTGAATCACAACGGATGCATTATTAGCTGATGATGCCTCACCTAAGGGTGCTAGAATATGAAGTTTGATCAAGCGACACGAGATAACATCCCCTGCTTTAACCTTTTTTATAGGCATCTGATAAAAGGGATAACCCTCATCATAGGCAGAGATAATCAGCTCAGAAACATCATGTTTCTTAATGAGTGCTTCTGCTTCCTGGATGTGATCGATATCACTATGCGTCAAAATCAAATAATCAATCTGATGATATCCATGATCCATTAAATAATCACTAACGCCTTGAAAAGCATCGATGACGATGACACAGTCGTGATCTGAGATGACTGTCGCATCTCCTTGTCCAACATCTAAAAATGCAATTTTCATTTGTTTCTTTTGATTGAGTGTTGGAACAATGATAGTGATCATCATCACTAGTAAATAGATTATACGTTGATGTAGTCGTTGTTTGAACAATAAGAGAAAATAAGATAAGAGATAAAGAGTTTGCCAGAAAGAACTCCTTTTACCAAAAACGATGATCCATTTGGGATGAATCACTTGTTCAAATAGTTGATCTATCACGCGTGTTATCCACTCAAAAGGAGCATTTATTTGAGGAAATAATAGAACAAACCAAGAACCGAGCATCAATGTAGCAGCTAAAAAAACGGAAACAATAGGTAGAATGATCAATGATATCAAGTTGATTTTATTTTGGAATGGAATCAGTAAAGATACAACAATCAATGTCATAATCATCCGCTTTTTAAAACCGTAGGACTTCCTGTAGAGAGGTTCAACTAAAGCGAGTGTCGTTATGATGAGATAAGTTATTAGAAGTGATTGAAAATAGATATGTCTTATATGGGTAACAAGTATTAAGAAAAAGACCATTTGGATGATTTCAAGTCTTGATCTTCTAAGATCATAGTGCATGTTGATATGGCTTAAAAGTGTCATGAGTAACAATCTTAAAATACCGATATCAAATTGATGTAAATAACACATTAAGGCATAAAAAAAGATGATTAAAACGGATTGGGTTTCTGTTTTTATGTTGAGATAGAAAAAGAGTTTTTTAAGTATGTAGGCTACGACATAGAGATGAATTCCTGATACCGATATGAGGTGTAACATTCCAAGAAGCTCATAGTTTTCTTTACTCTCTTGATCGAGTGATTGACCAAAGAGCATGAGCATAACCCAAGGTGATACATCTTGTTGATCATAGTAATCGATCAAGAATTGCCTGATACTGTTGATATGAAACCGTGTTTGCGTTTTGTCGATCGTCGTGTATTGGATTGTTCCAAAGATATTCTGACTTTGGTAGTAAGCTTGCGCATCAAATCCAAAAGGTTTGGTTGCTTTTGTAAATGGCTCGATCCATCCATCAATAAAGAGTTGATCCCCTATCTTAAAAGTTCCTTTTTTTGTATAAATAAAGTATCTTTTCATCTTATAGGATACGAGCAAACGATCAGAATAATCAAAATGCTCAATCGAAATTACTTTGACGTGATTACGAAATGTTTGAGATTTGATTTCATTTTGTGTTGATAATATCAACAAAAGCAAAATGCCTGTACAAAGCCAAAAAAGCAACCAACAGATGTGGTTGCGTATTTTATATAAGAATAAAACCAGTAATGGGATAACAAAATAGTTTCTAAATGAAACAACAGTTAGAGCAAGTGCAATTCCTAAAAGATCAAGGTGATCAAAGTGTAAGATACGGTTTAATCTTTTCAAGTGTTGCTACTCCAATGTATTTCACATGGATAAGTTCATCTAAATGCTTGAAATCACCGTATTGTTCACGGTAAATGATAATCGATGCAGCTCTTGTTTCTGTAATCCCTGGAATTTCAATGAGTTCTTTAAATGAAGCTTTATTAATATTCAGTTTTTCTAGGTACTCAATGGGTTCATTGATTGAGGTTGATATAATGATTTGTCGATTTGATGTAATTAACTCAGATAACTGTAACATTGAAAGATCTGCTTCATCATCGATACTTCCAGCATATGTGAGTGCTTCACCCACGGTTATGGGTTCAAAAAAATGATAAACTCCAGGAAACTCAACACCTCCAATGATTTCTACTTGAATCATTTCAAGGGGTTTTTTTCCATGGTCTATCCAAACCGGTTCTTCCGTTTTAGGAAACAACCAAATCCAACCAATAATCATCAAAACAATAACGAGTATCATGTAAGGACGCATCCTATCCCTCCTACTTTATTCATAGTTGGGATGCACATTGTTTACTTGAAAATAAATGCATAAAAAAAGCGTCCTCGACGCTTATTTTGTGGCAATAATCAAATGCTTTCTAGGATCTATCGATTCTTTGATTTCAACTTCAAATCCAAGCTCATCAAGATAGTCTAAATAATCCTTAAGCGGATGTACATATTGTCTGATGGTATCGGTTTGGTGTTTATGCGTAATCATGTGATCGATACGGTTATCCTTCACATGGATTTTCCATGTGTAGTTGGTGGGATCACTTTCATCTTCAACATATCCATCATAAACACTGAGTATCTCTTCTTTATACACATCAAAGATGAATCTACCTTTGGGATAGAGTGCCTGATAAATATTTCTCAAAACGCCTTTTATTCCCTTGAAATAGTTCATCACATCAAACATGGCTAATATGACATCGGCTTGAGCATATATCTTCTTCCTCAAATCATGTTCATATAGATCGGTCATGACTTTTTCTTCAATCATCTTATCCTTAGCAATCGCAAGCATTGAAGTTGATAGATCGAGTCCGATAGCCTGATAATGTCTTTTTAACAATTCAATAAGTAAATATCCTGAACCACATCCAGCATCAATGATGAAATCATACTCATTAAGATAGGGTTCGATTTGATTGAGTATCGCTTCATAATCGACATCACTCATCAAAAGATCATAGAGATGCTCAAACATTATATAATCCTTTTAATACCCAATAGTCGTTGATCAAACCCATAAAACTTTCGGTCCTCTTCTTGAAAAAGATGAACGATTACATCGTGACAATCCACAAGCGTCCACGTACCACCTTTTCCTTCAATATGTTTTATCTCTTCAGCAACAAGTGCTTTTTTTAAATGGTTAATAGCTGCATTCCCCTGTCTTTCATTGACGGTTGCAAGTACAAAATAATCATAAAAGGGGGATGTTTTTTCAAAATCAAATGCTTTTAAATCTTTCACTTTTAAATCTTCAAGTGTTTGAATGATTGTCTTTAGTTTTTCCACGATTTACCTCCTGGTAATAGTTTAGTGCTTCTAATTGTTCTAAGGATGGTTTCAATCCTTTTGATTCAAGATACTTAAGCGTTTGTTCCATGCTATACATCACAGCATAATCAAGATCTTTACATGCGAGGTCGAAAAGATAGGAAGTATCTGGAAAATCCCGGTTGGGTTCACATAGATCAGCTACAAAGATAATCTTTTCAAGCTTTGACATTTCTTTTCTTCCCCATACATGATGTCTAATCGCCATTAAAATATCTTGATCATGGACTCGAAACTCATGTTCCAAAATATTGGCTGCCGCAATCGCGTGATAGATAACTGGGTAATCTGCGTATGCTTTAATCCATCTCAAATCAATCTTGTTCATCTGCATTTCAAGTGAATCATATTTTGCGATATCATGAAAGATCCCTGCTATCCATGCTTTTTCTTCAGAAACATGATGGATGACAGCTAACTTCTTTGCTGTTTCTGCAACACCATAGACATGTTTTAATCGTTTGGGGTGCTCTTTAAGTTTTTCTTTAACCCATGGCTCAATGTTTTCAATCATTAAAGAGTGCCTCCGTCAGTGATATGTGTAATCCCTTGGGATACTTCATTTTAATGGTTACAGGACCTTCAATGTGCATAAAGCCCATATCTGCAAATGTGAGTTGCTGCTTTCCGCTAGTGATCTTAAATGATTTTTCTTCATAGTGATCGACATAAATATGAAAATGCTTTTTGCGCTCTTCAATCAGATGATCAATGCGATCATCATTGGTTTTATGAATGTTAATCTTGTTATCAATATAGAATACAGGACGCATGTCTTTACCTAAAAATGAGAACGTCATAAGACCTTCGATACAGAGTGCTTGATGATCTTTGAGTTGATAGATTCTGGGCTTTATCTCCTTATCAGGAATTAAGTTTTTATAGACTCCATAAGGTAGGATGTGATGGAGATAACCCTCTTGATAAAGACCCGGCATATCATAGATTGTCATGCCTTCAAATGACTCTTGAAGTGCTTCTTGTGTTAAACCAGCTTTTTTCATTGCAAGTGCATGTTGATCTGATGTAATCGCTTTGTAGAGCGTTGTTTTTCCGCTGTTTTGAACACCAATCAAATAAACATGTGGTTCATTAAGCGCGATAAGATAATCTTTTAAGTGCTTAATGTCATAAGGATTTTTTGCAGACATCAAAATAATATCTTCATAGGGTATATGCATCGCTTTTGCTTTTAATTTGAGGTTATGTAATAGTTTATCTAAATTCGTGCTCGATGGTAGTAGGTCTATCTGATTGATAATATAAACAAATTTAGCTTCAGGTTGATAGCGATAAACGGGATAGCTAAATAACATATCTAAGTGTAGAACAGATGAAATCATCAAGATGATGGATCTTTCTGGTAATGATGGAAGATCTTCTGGATGAAAATGAATGGTTGCTTCACCGTAGTGAAAAAGCCTGTAACAGGATTGACAGTATACGTGTTCTAATGAAGGTGCATAACCAACTTTTTTAGGATCTTCGACCTGAAGTTTAGCACCACACCCTTTACATCGTATGGTCGTTGACATAAAGTTTTAACCTTTCTTCATAAAGATCTGGATATTTTCTTTTGATCCTATTTAAAACACAAGCTTCAATCTTTCGATTGATGCGTGTAATCATGCGATCCGATTTTCGCTTGACCGATTTAACCAAGATACCTCGGATACCCATACGATTGGCACCGTAAATGTCGGTCATCAGTTGATCACCTATCATAATCACTTCATGAGCTTGAAGATTGACCATCTTTAAAGCCTTTTTAAATCCTCTTTTGAGTGGTTTTGTTGCATACCAAATATAAGGTGTATCAATGTCCTTAAGGGCATAAGATACTCGCTTCTTGTTCGTATTCGATAAAACAACGATTTGAAATGTTTCTTTGAGGTGATGAATTAATTGAATCTGTTGATCAAATAAGCTCCGATCGTCATATCCAATCATTGTATTATCTAAGTCAAAAAACAAGGCGGATATCCCTTGTTTTTTTAGTGAGGTGTAATCAATATCAAAAATGGAGGCACAATAAGCGTGCGGAATGCATTTTTGGTAAAACGTCATTATTTGATTTCCACAATCTCAAGTTGAAAAATTTTACCTGTTTCTGTCTTAACTTCGACAACATCATTTTCCATCTTATTCATAATCGCACGACCAATGGGTGACTCAATGGATATCTTTTTAGCTCTTGGATCCGCTTCAATGGAACCTACCAATGTAAATTCTTTTTCTTCATTGGTGTTCACAAATCGGACAATAACACTTTTACCGATATTAACGATATCACGGTCATCCGTTTTAATAATTTTGACATTTTTGAGTATGGTTTCAATTTCTAAAATACGGGCTTCAATGCGTGCTTGTTCATTGCGAGCGGCATCATAATCTGCATTTTCGGATAGATCTCCTTGTGCGCGAGCTTCTTTGAGTGCCTCTTTGTTCTCTTCACGTTTGACATCTTTGAGATATGTGAGTTCTTGTTTGAGATTATCCACGCCTTCTTGAGTTAATTGAAACAATTGTTTTACAGCCATGATGATCCTCCTTAAATTTCTATATCATTATACACTATTTTCTAGTGTATTGCTATTTTTTTTAGGTCTTTTTGATAAACCCTGTGATTTGGCATCATTCGATCTAAGAGTTGATAAAATGCTCTTGAGTGATTAAATTCTAAAACATGAGCGTATTCGTGATAGATGACATAAATCAAATAAATGGTGTCCAGTCTTGCTAAAAAGGAGTTGAGTGTGATCTCATGATGTTTTTTATGATAACTACCAAACTTGGATTTGAGATATTTGATACGAATGGGTAATTCTTTAAGACCCATCGATGTAATGACAGGATAAATGATTGGTTTGATGTCAATGAGTTTACGTTTTAGCTCTTCTTCATAAATTCTATTTTTGATTTTGATCCGATCCGTCAATAGCGTTTTTACATAGATTTTATCTCCAGATCGTTCGTAGTGAAATCGTCCATGACTCACTTCAAGTTCATAAGCATGTCCAAAGAGCATGATACGATAATCTGGTTCAACTTCTTTGGTAAGGTTTAACTTTGAGAATAATTGATCGAACTTATTGTCGATAAAAAACTCAATAGCCTGCTCTTTTGTGTGATGATTGGTCGTCACGCAAAGTGTTCCATTTTTAATACGAAAGTATGTATTTTTAATCGGTTTTCTTATGATGTGATAAGGTATCACTTGTCCATTTTTCGTATAGTTTTTCATCTTTTTCTTAACATGGCATAGGGTTCTACTGCAAATGGTATTCTCATTTGAATGATCTGTTTCGGATGTCTTGCAACACTCAGCGGTTCACCTTGTTCATCCGTCATAGAAACAACCTTAAAGGGTTCTACTAAGCCATTTGGATGGAATATTTCAACCTCGTCATTAACTTCAAAATAATTGCGTTGTTCAATGGTAGCTATTTTATGGCTATCATCATATGCAACAACCAATCCGATAAAGAGTTGTGTGGGTCTTTCATTTCTTTGATCATATAATTGCTGGTTAACTCCTGGCATACCTTCTAAAAAACCGTGCGATGCTAATCTGTTTTCAGCTTTATCCAATTCGTTCGAATAGATTTGAAAATCGTTGATTACACCATATTTTAAGTAGTCATCAATCAACCTTCTATATGTTGATACAACGGTTGCTATATAGTGCAAACTCTTCATGCGACCTTCAATTTTCAACGAAGTAATACCGCTATCGATCAGGTGTGGAATTTGTTTGAGTGCTTCTAAATCTTTACTTGACATACTAAATGGAGTCTCAGATAGTTTTTGGTTGTTTTGCATCAGATCATAGTTCCATCTGCAGGAATGCGCACAACCTCCTCTGTTTGCATCACGATCGGTCATGTTATTCGATAAACTGCATCTTCCTGAAAAACTCATGCACATACCACCGTGAATAAATACCTCAAGATCAGCTTTCGTCTTTTGTTTAATTTTACGTATTTGATATTTATCAAGTTCTCGTGCTAAAACGATACGCTTAACACCGTGTTCATACCAAAAATTAACAGCTCTTGCATTGGTTGTACTCTGTTGTGTGGACAGGTGAACTTCAAGATTTGTATGTCTTAATGCTGTATCGATGATATAAGGTGATGCTGAAATAATCGCATCAACGTAAGCTGATTCTAAGATTTGAAGATATTCAAGTAAACCATGCATATCTTCATGATGCGGTATGATATTGGTTGTTACATAGACTTTTTTACCCCGTTCATGTGCAAATGTGGTTGCTTGGATGATATCTTCAGGTGTGAAATTGGATGCACGTGCACGTAGTGAAAAATCCTCGCCGCCAATAAAAACAGCGTCCGCTCCATATAATAGTGCAATCTTTAGTTTTTCTAAATCACCCGCAGGAGCTAGTAGTTCAATCACTTGATTACTTCCTTACTTTTATAGATTGTTTTTTTAAAGTAAAATCCATCATCCCAGGATTCATGATAGTTTTCTTGCAATAAATCGATAAGCTCTGTTTGTTTTTGATGATACATCTTACTGACCATGTGACCATAAACATCATCTTTAAATAGCGTATCGATAACAAAATAGTCGATAAATGCTGTTAATTCATCATATACTTTCATCGATGATAGCACATTAGATCGAAAGACATGCGTTCCGGCAATATCTTCTAAAATGGGATAAGGTTCATCTAACCTTTTCTCTTCAATGAGTGTTAAATCTTGAGCTTGGTGCAGATGAAGGTTTTTACCCAAATAATCACTGTAGTTTTTGATCAGTTGTCTTTTGGAGTAAAACATGTTGAGATGTCCGTGTCCAACCAAAAAAAGTGAGAGTGATTTGTTAGTACCTATTCGTTTGACATCCTCTAAGGTGATTTCTTTTGCTGCATAAACACCTTGGATACCTAATGTATGTAGAAAATTAAAATCATAATCATTGGTTATCAACGTTTCTGGATTATAGATGATCTGATGAGCTAAACCTTTTTCTTTTAGAAGCATGATCACACCTAGATCTGCAACGATGATTCCATCAAAGATGGAAGTATCGATTTGATCCATCCATTGTGAAAAACTATCAAGTTCATCATCGGTCATTATTTGATTAGCGATTAAAAAACATAATTTATGGTGTTTTTTTGTCTGACGTGCAATTTCAATGATTTCTTCTATTGAAAAGCTATTCGTCAATCGGGTACCAAAAAGATTGTTACCTAGAAGGATTCCATCGGTATACATGAGTACATCATCGAGATGTTTTTGATTATGTAATGTCATTAATGTTTTCATTCGCTCACCTTCTTCGAGACAGATAAACCATCACCAATATCAAAAAATGTCGTCTTGAATGTTGGATGATTTTCCAAAAATAATTTAAATTTTTTTAGTTTCCTTAAGAGTCCCTGTGTATGTCTATTGACCTTGTTTGGATCTAGATGATGAAAATGAAGATTGTCACAGACGATATATCCACCAACTTTAAGCATCGGTGCATATTTATTAAATAGTGTTTCATATTGCGATTTTGCAGCATCAAGAAAAATGAGATCGAATAATCCGAGATGTTGATCAAAGGTTAATGCATCAAATGGATAGAGTGTGATCTGATGATATCGATCAAACATATCAAAATGCTTTTTCGCTTCATCAACCATATACTCATCGCGTTCAAACGTCTTAATACTGCAACCAAAAGAGGCTATAGCGAGTGCACTATAGCCTATTGCGGTACCAATCTCGAGCACATCTTTTATTTGATGTTTCGTAATTAAATCACCTAAAAACTGGATGACATCGTCCTCTACAATAGGAACTTTCTTATCGATGGCATACGCTTTGAGTGAAGCAAGATTCATGCTTGATTGTCTTCCTCTTCTTCCTCATCTTCGTCTTCGAGTTCATCATAATAAGACTGTAAAACTTGATCGAGCATATCCCATTCCTCATCCGTTTCAATATCAGCAAAAGTTCCTTCATCTGCTGATTCACCGGGTAGATAAATAGCTGCACTCACATCGTGTGTGTCAACAAACTCAAATACGACATAGTGTTTTCCGTTCGCTTCGTGTGTGAATAAAATATCACAGATTGCTTCATCGCCATTTTCATTTGTGACGATCATTTGATTATCCTTTAACATGGTTAAGCTCCTTTATAGTCTAAATAATTTTGTAAAATGATGACTGCGGCGAGTTCATCTTTTTTTTCTTTTTGTACTTTGCGTCTTTGCGATCCTTGAATCATCACTCGTTTAGCACTTTGTGTTGATAATCGTTCATCCCATAAAATGACTTCTGCTTCTGTCTTTGCAGTTATCATTTCCTTGAATGATTCACTGATTTTACCTCGAATACCAATATCATTATTCATGTGTTTAGGTAGACCTAACACAACACAGTCGATTTGATGTGTTTGAATCAGTTCAGTCACCTTCAATGCTGCTTCCTCATAGTTGTTTTCACTAAATCTAATCGTTGTTAATGTGCTTGCGATGATGCCTGATTCACTGATAGAAATACCGATGGTTTTACTACCTAAATCCAAGCCTAAATAGCGTTTCATAAATGTTTGCTCATTTCTTTGATCACAAGATCAACTAAGTCTAACTGCTGTGTTCCACCCTGTGCAAACTGCCCTTTGCCACCACCTGATCCGTTGGATAGCAAAGTTGCTTTTTTTATGAGTTGATCAGCATCATCATGGCTACTTTTGCAAAGGTATGTTGCTTTAGAATCACCGATGTTAATCAACATCAATGTCTCTGCTTTTATTTTATCATAGAGTGCATCAATCAGTTGTTTCAAAACCTTTGGATCTAAGTCTTTTGTAACGATCAGTTGTTTCTTTTTTGTCACATCTAAAATCCATTCATCAAGGCGTTTTAAGACATCTTCTTGTGACTTGCGGATGTTTTCTTTTTCGTATTGCTTTGCGAGTTCTTTAAGTTCATCTAAATAGTTTCGATAGTTAATGATATCTTGATAAGAACCGATAATCTCAGGTTTGGATGGAATGTTATGTTTTTCATCCATTTTCTTGATCTTTTCGCTAATGGATTGTATTTCTTGTTCAAATGTTTCTAAATACGAGGTGACCTGCTCTTTTAGATTGGGTCCTGTGATACCTTCCATTCGATAAACACCAGAACCGATGGATTCATACTGCATGATAGCAAACGCTTTGATATCCGATGTATTTTTGACATGTGTTCCACCACAGAGTTCTTTACTCCATCCCATGTCGACCACACGGACAATATCACCGTATTTTTCACCAAATAATGCCATAGCTCCTATCTTTTTGGCTTCTTCAAGTGGTAATTCACGAATCTTGACGTCTAGAGGTTGTTGCTTTATATAGTAGTTGACCAGTTTTTCGACTTCAACGATGCGCTCATCTGTTTCCGTTTCAAAATGATTGAAATCAAAACGCCAGCTCCATGGAGCAACCTGTGAACCTTGCTGATTGGCGTGTTTACCAAAAATATCTTTGATTGCCTGATGGAATAGGTGAGCAGCACTATGGTTTTTCATCGTCTTTTGTCGTAGTGTTTTATCAACGACTGCTAAAACTTCTTCGCCTTCTTGATAATCTCCTTCAACACGATGTAGAAATTGACCATGAGGAAGTTTATAGACATCTTTTACCTCAAGTCCGTTGATCCAACCCTTATCTGCTACCTGTCCACCCGATGTTGCATAAAAAGGTGTCTTGTCGAGCACGATACCCTCATCAAAGACCTTAATGACTTTTGCTTCTACTTGTAGCTGATCATAACCCACAAAGAGTGATGGTTCAGTGAAATTTAAATACATTTCTTCTTGATTCTTCATTGAACTCATCTGCTGTCTTGCTGCTCTTGAGCGATTTCGTTGTTTGTCAAGTTCAACATTAAACGCATCAATATCGACTGATACACCTTTTTCTTCAGCATATTCCATGGTGAGTTCAATGGGAAAACCAAAGGTATCATAGAGTTTAAAAGCTGTCTGTCCACTCAGTTTATTTCCTTCGATTGAGATGGCGTCATTCAGATGTTTTTCACCTTCATTAATCGTGCTTAAAAACTTTTCTTCTTCCCTAAATATCAGTTGTTTAACAATCGTTTTGGTTTCTTCAAGATTGGTATAAAAGCTACCCATGATGTCGACGACATCATCAACAAGTTCATAGAGAAAGGGTCTTGTAAGATTGAGTGAAAGGCCGTATTTAACCGCTCTTCTCAATAATCTTCTGAGTACATATCCTCTACCTTCATTCGATAAAATAGCTCCATCTGATATAGCAAATGTCAGTGCTTTGATATGATCTGCAATCACCTTAAATGCCATTTGACCTTGATAGGTGATACCTGATAGCTTTTGTGTATGCAAAATGATGGGTAAAAAGAGATCTGTTTCAAAATTGGTAGCTGTCTGTTGAATGACGCATGCAAATCGCTCGAGACCAGCACCTGTATCAATGTTTTTTGAAGGAAGTTCAGGATATGCTTCGCGTGATAGTCCTGGTTTTGAATTATACTGTGAAAAAACAATGTTCCATATTTCAATATATCGTTCATTTTCTATATCTTGCTCAATGAGTTCAATACCACGCTGATCATAAGATTCACCTCGATCAAAATAGATCTCAGTATCTGGACCACAGGGTCCAGGACCAATCTCCCAAAAATTATCTTCACGTGGGATGATGTGCGATGGATCGATTCCTTGTCTGATCCATGCATCTCTTGCTTCAAGATCGTCTGGATAATAGGTGATATAGAGTTTCTCTTTTGGAAAATCGAACCATTTGGAGTCTGTAAGTAACTCAAAACCCCAAGCGATTGCTTGATCCTTAAAGTAATTTCCAATCGAAAAATTACCTAACATTTCAAAAAACGTGTGGTGTCTAGCTGTCTTACCCACATTATCGATGTCATTTGTTCGAATACATTTTTGAACATTCGCCATTCTCGGATTTTGGGGTTGCTCTGAACCATCAAAGTACTTCTTTAAAGGTGCAACACCTGCATTAATCCATAGAAGCGTTGGATCATTTTGTGGAACAAGTGATGCTGAAGATTCAATTTGATGTTTTTTTGATTTAAAAAAATCGAGCCACATCTGTCTAATTTCGGTTGATGTCATCTTTTTCATCGGTAACCCTCCTTAAATGAATAAAAAACGTCCTTAGCCTTTCCTAAGGACGTAAATTGTTTACGCGGTACCACCTTAGTTCTAGGAATCAACCTAGCCCTCAAATGTCGTTACGGCCGACTGACCTTTTGCTCCCAAATAGCCTTCACAAGGTCTCTATCTTCGTTTTCACCAACCACGAAGTCTCTTGAAAAAGATAACTTGCTACTCCCTTTGTTCATCGCGACCTTATTGTATCACAATCCAATATAATTGTAAATACTTATTCACCTATCATCTTGGGATTCATCATGATCCCAAACGATTGAATCAATGGATGGATTTCATTCGTTTTTGGTAAACATTTCATAATGTGGGATACCATCTTCTAAGTAAGTCCCTTTGACGATACTAAAACCTAAGCTTTCGTAATAATCTTTTAGATAAGCTTGTCCAGAAATCCGTATCGGTAATCCTTTAATATCTTGCATCGCTTTCTTAATCAATTTCGTTGCATAACCTTGATGTCTATGGGTAGGATCAACAACGATGCGTGATAGCGTATGTTCTAAAAATCTGAGGCCTGGAGGCATCAAGCGAAGATAACTCACAAGTAAGCCATCTTTTTTAAGCATATAGTGGATACTCATCCGATCTAGACCATCAATATCTTGATAGAGACATGTCTGTTCCATGATAAAAACCTTTGATCTCAGATCAAGAATTTGATAAAGCTCTTCAACTTCAAGTTTTTCAAACGTTTTTCGCAAAATAACCTGTTCCATATTTAAAGACGATGGGTGCTCCAACGGATGCCCAAACTCCTATCAAAAAATAACGTATAAAATCAAATGCCACATGATCTAAGAAAATAAGTTTAAGCCCTTCCTTTAGACCAAATGCAATCGCAAGACCAAAGACTACCTTTACGATTTGAATCCACCAAGCTGCTTTAACTTCGAATTTGATATACCGTTTTTCAAGGTAATAACCCAGTGCAAAACCCACAAATCCACCAGCAGCAATCGCTAAATCATGGTTTGGATAAAAGAAAAGTGCAATGATAAAGAGAGGTGCTAACATCAGAGTATAGATGTGTTCATCATCTTTCATCTTATCAACAAGGAGAAAACTGATGTGTGCCAAACCGTATGCGAGCACTAAGCCAACGATGACATCCGTTAAAAAGTGTTGAGCTAAATAGATACGTGAAAGCGGAACAAAGATCATGATAAACCAGGCAACATAGCTCAACCATTTTTGTTTCGTCTTTTTAGAAGCGTAAAGCCCTGTGTATCCCAAAACACCGGATGCTTGAGCGTGTCCACTTGGAAACGAATAGCCGGTCGTGCGCCATTTGGGTTCTGACTCGATCCCCATATAGTAAAAGGGACGAATGCGTTTAAAAATGTACTTAAGTCCCGTATTGATAACTGCGCTCATCATGAAGGCAAAAACAAACTTATGTGCAAATCGTTTATCGATGGTCCAGTAAATGATCACTGCAACCGCGATAAAAAACAACTGATCACCGAGCTGGGTGATAAAGTACATCGTTTCGTCCAAAATGGGATTTCTTAAGTATTGTATGGAGCGAATAAGATCAAATTCTAGATTTTGTATCCAAGTCATAAGATTTAATGCCATTTTGCTACCTCTTCTTTAATCTTCTGTTCCTCATCTTTGGTGATACTGACATGCTCATAGGATGATGGTTTCATCCATAAACCATCTTGATAATAACCTAAATCATGTAACTTTTGTAACATGTTTTTTGTCATTAAGTAGCCATAATTAGCGCGATGTTCAACTTCTTCTGGTTTAAAATTAAGAATATCGATCATTGTAAATGAGAATAGTTTATTGGCTTCGAGATTGATGAGCAGGATATCTTCTTTTTGATATTTTTTTTCATGAAATCTTCCATCAATAGGAACAGCTATAATAATATGGCATCCCTGTTCAATCAAGGGTTTGATCGGACAGTTATCGATGGCTCCACCATCAACAAAGTAGGCATTATCAATTTCTGTTGAACCAAAGAGAACGGGTATGGATGCTGAAGCTAAAACCGCACGATGTGGATCATCCACATCATTTAAATGAAAGACTTCTTTTTTCATACGATGGATCAACACTTGATCAATCATCGATCCCTTTTTTATTTTTGCAGCTGTTACATATCCTTGCATCTTGCTCGTTCTGATTTCATCAAGAGTCACCTGTTCAGTCAGTTTGTGATACATATCCTTAAGACTGAAAAGACCCATCTTATCGAATTTGAATTTATCAAACTTATGACCATAAATATCAGTGTTGTCAATCATCTTCCAAATATCGATCATCCGATCATAGGATAATTTTGCCATAACCATAAGGGTATTGATAGCTCCAATTGAAGTTCCGGATACATGTTCAATTTCAGAAAGTATACCCGCTTCATCGAGTGCTTTGAGTACACCGATTTGATAGGAACCTCTTGCACCCCCACCACCTAATGCAAGTCCAACTTTATACTTCATGTATTTCACCTTTTATTTAAAAGTTTTTTCAAGCGCATCGCTTGATCTTTTTCTTTGAGTGTTTCACGCTTATCATAATCTTTTTTACCTTTAGCAAGGCCAACTTCTAGCTTGCAAAGTCCATCTTTTAAATAGACTTTTAGAGGAATTAATGTGTATCCTTGTTCTCTTGTTTTAGCAAACAATTTGATGATTTCTTTCTTATGCAATAACAGCTTTCTTGTTCGTGTTTCTTCATGATTAAACCGATTTGAAAAATCGTATTTTGCAATGTGCATGTTATGCACAAAAGCTTCGCCGTCCTTGATGGTGACGAATGCATCGTTGACATTAACTTTGCCTAAACGAATGGATTTAATTTCACTTCCGAGCAATTGCATACCTGCTTCATAGGATTCTTCAATAAAGTAGTCATGCCTTGCCTTTTTGTTTTGAGCGATAAGTTTCATATCTTATATCTCTTTTCTTCTTTTTATCAACGATGCCAAAATCCATTTTTCTTTGAGCGATGTCAACATCGAGTAATTCAACTTTAATGGAATCACCTAAGCGATATCTCTTCCCACGGTTTCCAATAAACGTCAAATGGTTTTCATCATACATATAGTAATCATCAAGCACTCTAAGTGGAACAAATCCTTCGATGCCATTGTTCAATTTAACAAACATGCCTGATGGCATCATCTGAGAGATGATTGCTTTAAAATACTTCCCAATCTTATCTTCCATGAATTCACAAGACTTGAGCTTTGATACATCTCTTTCCATTTGAATGGCTTTTCTTTCCTGATCTGAGGTATGTTTGGCAACCTCTGTTAAAAGGGATTCGAAGTGATAGACATCTTTTTTATATGATGTCGTTTCAGAGAGTAAGAATCGGTGAATCAAACGATGGAGCATTAAATCAGGATATCTTCTGATTGGAGATGTAAAGTGCGTATAAAAGCGAGCTCCTAATCCGTAATGGGGTTGCAGTGTTTCGCTGTATTTCGCTTTTTGCATCGCTCTTAGAAGTATCATATGTACCACATATTGATACGGTGTATTTGATGTGTGTTCCGTTATTATTTGCAAAGGTTTAGGACGACCCAATTGTTTAAAATTAACGGGTATACCAAGTTTAGCAACCGTCTGAAGAGCGAGCTTCAGTTTGATATTATCTGGAGCTTCATGAATACGATAAAGTGAGGGTAGGTTGCTATGAAACATGTGAAAAGCAACAGTTTCATTAGCAATCAACATAAACGATTCAATGAGTTGTTCAGCTTCATCGGTTTTCCGTTCATAAACATCGAGAACTTTGCCTTTAGTATCAACGACAAACCCAAGCTCCGATGACTCAAATTCGATTTCGCCACGTCTTCTGCGAATGACTTTTAGCTTTTGTGAAAGCTCGTTCATCTTGGTCAACATATCTTCGATATCTGGGTCACCTAAAGACTGGCCTTTGATTAAGTAGTGGTTAACCTCGTCATAGTTCATGCGTCGATTGCTTTTAATAAATGACTTTTGAATGTCGTATTCAATCACTTTTCCATCCATATCCAGTTTCATCATACAGGAAAGGGTTAACTTGATTTCATGAGGATTGAGTGAACACCAATCGTTTGAGAGCTTATGTGGTAACATCGGGATGACTCGATCAGCTAAATAAGAGGAAGTCGATCGTTTATAAGCTTCTTCATCTAACGGACTGTTCTCAACCACATAATGTGAAACATCTGCAATGTGAACACCTAAATAATAGTGATCATCCTTAACTTCCAAACTGATCGCATCATCTAAATCTTTTGCATCCTTTCCATCGATAGTGATGATGAGTTTGTCGGTTAAATCAAGTCGTTCTTCCATTTCTTTTTCCATATCGATTTCAATTTTAGAAATCGAATCCATGACAGATTCAGAAAATGTTTGTGGCCAGTCATAACTAGCAACAATTTTAAGTGTTTGTATATCTGGATCATTGATATGACCGATGATCTTTTTGACTATAGTATAAACAGCAAATTGATCGATTGACTCAACTTCTAACATGACAACGTGTCCAAACACTAAGTCTTTTCCACCTTCGACTTCGAGTCTGCGATCCAAATAGGTATCCGGTTCAAAAAACAAACCTTTTTGTGTTTTTTTAACAGTAGCAACGACATGTTTAAGCGCACGCTTTACGACATAAACTACTCTGGGTTCGACCCCTTCTTTGACCAAGACGATATCATCATGCATCGCATCGAGTAAGTCTCTTTGTTCAATATAGATATCACCTAACTCTTGTCTTAAAAAACCAAACGTCTTTTTGTGATCGATACGACCAATTAATATGTCTGGCTTAAGTGCATAATAAGGCTCTTCATAAACCAAATAGGGTTCATCAACGAGATTGAGATTACCGAAGTGGTCCTTATGTAATTTTCGTGTTTGATTGTCATAAAATGCTAAGTAGATTTGATTCATAATTTTACCTCGATGCTATTATATCATGAATGGGGAGGTAATAACCTTCCCCATTCGACATGTTATATTATTTTTGTAGATTGCTCAATCGCTTTTTCAAGATGTTTAATTTGATGTCTTGATGAACCTTTCCACCACCTTCATGGCCAGCATTTGGATATTCATAGAGTTCTTTTTCTACCGAAACTTTTAAGTAGGCTTTCATAAAGTATCTGGCTGGACATATATCATCTGCTAAACCAACGGATGCTACCAGTGGATTTTTGATATGTGGAGCAAAGTTTATGAGATCAAAATAACTTAAACAATCTAAAATGTCTTTTAGAAAAAGGTGATGTTCATCGATATAATCTGCGATTTCACTAACCGATCCATTTCTCGTTTGAATGCGTCCCTCAAAGTAACTGTAGCTAGGTACATCAGCAAACGTCATGTATACTTCCTTCAATCCAGCCAGTGCAAAAACAATTCCTCCACCCTGTGATCCACCGTGCAAAATGATTTTTGATGAATCAACAAAGGGTTGTGCTGATGCAAAATCGATCAATCTAAGCCCATCTAGGTAGACATGCTTTAAATAGTAATGTTGTGGCTGATCAAGACCTCGTGTCATCAATCTGTGATCACCCATTTGATATGGATATTGATCTTTAGTCAATCCTCTTTGACCACGGATATCAATAGCAAAAACATTGACACCTAATTGATACCAATCAAGGTAGTCTTCTGGTTGACCTTTATGCCATCCATAACCATGAAACATCAAAACAGTAGGTCTTGGATCTCCTTTATGTCTTAAATAAAATCCATATATCCTTTCTTCTTTTGCTCCAAGATAACTAAAATCACCAATCTCATCGATGGTATCTGTTTGTCTGATGTTTTGAATGTGATCATCTAAAGGATAATGGTTCATTTCGGTGAGTGCTTCACTCCAAAAATCTTCAAAAGATTGTTTGATTTTCATGCATATTTGCTCCATTTCATGTTTCTTCTTCTATTATAAATTGTGAAACTTAAAAGTTTTCATATAAATCGTAGAAATTGCTATTTTTTTATCCTTTGAAAAGGTTTATAATGAATTGAATCTGCTCAAAAGAGGACGCTATGAAATCCATTTTACACTACTTGTATAAAGATAAAGTGTTCGTGATTGCTTTTGTTTTCGCACTCATCTCCATGTTCTTTATTCCACCATCTTCAGCCTATCTCGGTTATATCAATGCCAAGGTGCTCATTATTATGTTTACATTGATGCTTGCTGTGGCTGGTATTTATGAAACCCATTTTTTTGATTTTGTCGCTACCAAACTTGTTATGCATCTAAGATCGATTAAGTGGATTGGTCTTGTCATCGTTTTGGTGACTTTCTTTTTGGCAATGTTACTGACAAATGATGCTGTTTTATTGACATTAATTCCGTTTACCATGTTTATCACGAGACACACCAAACAAGAAAAGCATATGATTACCATTATCATTTTGCAAACCATTGCTGCCAACATGGGAAGTGCACTCACTCCGATGGGGGACCCACAAAACATTTATCTCTATGCTTTTTATAACATTCCTTTTACATCCTTTATCCTCACAACATCGATTATTACGCTCACCGGATTCATCCTGATACTACTGACAGGTTTTATAAGTATTCCTCATCAGATATGTGAACTCAACATCGTTGCTCCAAACATACAATGGAAAAAATTTTTACTCTACATGCTCATCATGATCAATGCACTTTTGTGTGTACTTCGTATCATCGATCCTTATTACGTGCTTGGTATAACCCTCATACTTTCAATGATCTATGGACGTCATCTGTTTAAGCGTGTGGATTATACATTATTACTCACCTTTGTCTGTTTTTTCATATTCACAGGTAACATCAGCAAGATCACTTGGATCAGTGATTATATTAGCCAAGGCCTATCAACGCATTTAACGGTCTACTTTACTGCACTACTCACTTCACAATTTATATCCAATGTTCCAGCAGCTGTCTTACTTTCCACCTTCACCTCAAGTGATTATTGGCAGCCCTTATTACAGGGTGTAAATGTCGGTGCTTTAGGAAGTATCATTGGTTCACTCGCTAGCTTAATTTCATTTAAATACATCCTACGTGAATATCCGAAAAAGACTTCATCTTATCTCTTAAGATACACACTCATCTCTCTTGGTTTCATGATTGTTATCACATTAGCAACACTGCTTATCAGACTGTAAAAGGGCTCAATTGAGCCCTTGTTCTTTTTTAGGAAAGAATCTTTTTAGGAGTTCAACAACAAGTTCAGGTGCGTTTTTTGAATAAGCGATTTCTCTTGCTAATATCGGACGATCAGTGATGATTCCGTCGATATCACCAAAGACAATTTGTCTGAGTGTTTTTTCATCATTTGCAGTCCAAATATAGACTTTTTTCCCGTAGGAATGAGCCAGTTCAACAAATGATTCGTTGCGGGTATAATAAGCAATAGCTAAACCATAATGATCAGCATATGTTGCTTGAACGAGCTCTGTTTGATTTCCATAAAATGATTGGATAAGGAGCAACGTTTGAATCTCACGATTCATATCTTTTAAGCGTTTCAGTTGATCACTCGAGAAGGATAATATAACGGTATCACTTGCTATTTGATAGGATTCAATGAGTGTTATAACATTTGCTTCAAGAGTTGGCGACTGATCTTTTAACTCTAAAAAGAGACGGACTTTTCCTTGGATAATCATGATAGCTTCCTCGAGCGTCGGTATCTCTGTTTGACTAAAATCATCTGAAAACCAAGATCCAGCATCAAGTTCTTTTACTTCTTCAAGTGACATCATTCGAAAGAGACGTACAGAGGTATCATTTGTCGTTCGCTTCGTCGAACTATCATGAACTACTATAGGTATATGATCTTTGGTTTCTCTAACATCAAGCTCAATGGCATCGACACCATAATAGAGTGCTTGTTCGATGGCTGGAATGGTATTTTCTGGTGCTTTATCTGAATATCCACGATGAGCTACGATTTCAGCATAGTTTAATAACTCAAGCTGCGTTCGATCACTTTGAATCGTCTGAATGACAGAGGATAAATTAACGACAAACAGAATGGATGCTGTTACAATAAGCCCCCACTTGAGGGTTTTTTCATTTTTAAAAGGCTTCATCGTTTTGAGACTATATGCTGGTTTTATATCTACTTTATGGAGGCTTTCCTCATACCAAGAGGTCATCAGTGCAAAATTAATCGGTATGAGTGTTATCGTTGCAATAAAACCGATAATCAGATAAAGCGTATAAAAGATGGTTAGTACAAATGCAAAGGCATAAGGAGAACCTTTGATCAGAGATACAATACCACCAATAGATAAAATGATCAGAGCATAAATGAGATACAACATGAGATTTAGAATCAGATTGAGTAAAAGAAACTCAAAAGCCATCTCAAGTCGTTTCTTATGAAGCATGGTACGTGAACGCTTGCGCACTTCTTTTGGTTTGAGGTTTTGTACTGTATAGAGATTGATATGAAATATCGTTTGAATGAACAAAACAAAGATTGTCAAAACGAGCAAGATGACTCCAACGACCAGCCACCTGTTTTGGTTGATCAGTTGAATGATTTCAGAGGGTATATTAATGGTTTGCGCAATTCCAACAACATGAAATAATTCAACCAAGATGAAAAAGAAAAACGCAGGGAAAAAGATACGAACATGATATTGTTTGATGATTTTAAAAACATGTTTACTTCCCAAAACAATTAAGTCACTCAATCCAAGTGTAACTTCACGATATCCATAATCAAAAATCATAGATAGCATAATCATTTCAATCATCATATAAAGCGATAATAGAATAATCAAAAAGAGAAAACTTATAAGCGTAAAAGGTTTCATCACGTAGTCAATGAGAAGACTGTTTGTAATATATGCAAAACCTGACACTCTAATGGATTGGTAGAAGAGAAATTGAGCAAGTGGAAAAATGATCAACATCCCAAGGATACGATACATCAATTCAAAGTAAAAGAGTGTTTTTAGATTATAAGTTAAGTTGTGGATGGTTTCCCTAAAGGTTTTCTTCATCAAATCACACCTCATACTTATTTTATCATGAGCACCTAAAAAAAAGGCTTGAATCCAAGCCTTTCAATGTACTACTTTAAGTTGTAAAAAGATTTTAATCCAAGATACTGTGCAGTTCCTCCAAGTTGATCTTCAATGCGAAGTAATTGATTGTACTTAGCAATACGATCTGTTCTTGAAGCTGAACCTGTCTTAATTTGACCCGCATTGGTCGCAACAGCGATGTCTGCAATGGTTGTATCTTCTGTTTCACCTGAACGGTGTGAGACAACGGCTGTATATCCTGCACGTTTCGCCATTTCAATGGCATCAAATGTTTCTGTTAAAGTACCAATTTGGTTCACTTTAATCAAGATGGAATTAGCAATACCCTTTTCAATACCTAATGCCAATTTTTCAGTGTTAGTGACAAAGAGATCGTCACCAACTAATTGAATCTTGTCACCTAACAACTTGGAAAGATAAACCCATCCTTCCCAATCGTTTTCATCCAAACCATCTTCGATGGAGATAATGGGATATTTCTTGATTAAACCTTCATAGAAATGAGATAGTTCATTTGATGTAAATGATTTACCACCTTCTCCTGCTAAAACGTATGTCTTGGTTTCTTTATTGTAAAATTCAGAAGAAGCTACATCCATACCTAAGAAAATATCTTTACCTGGTGTATAACCTGCTTTTTCAATGGCTTCCATGATGACCTGAAGTGCTTCCTCATTGGATCCTAAGTTAGGAGCAAATCCACCTTCATCACCAACACCCGTGTTATAGCCTTTCTTCTTAAGAACGCTCTTGAGATTGTGGAAAACTTCGGCACCCATGCGAATCGCTTCTTTAAATGATTTCGCTCCAACGGGTAAAATCATAAATTCTTGGAAGTCAACATTGTTATCCGCATGTGATCCACCATTGATGATGTTCATCATGGGAACAGGTAATTGTTTCGTATTAAAACCACCAAGGTATTGATAGAGTTCGACACCTAAAAAATCTGCTGCAGCTCTTGCTGCCGCCATGGAGACACCTAAAATCGCATTGGCTCCAAGCTTGGACTTATTCTTTGTTCCATCCAGTTCAATCATGAGCTTATCAATAGCTACTTGATTGGTGACATCAAAACCGATTAATTCAGGTGCAATCACATCGTTGACGTTAGCAACTGCATTTAAAACACCTTTACCTAAAAAACGTTTTTTATCTCCGTCTCTAAGTTCAACAGCTTCATGTTCACCTGTTGATGCTCCTGATGGTACGATAGCTCGTCCAAAAGCACCAGAGTCTGTGTATACTTCTACTTCAACTGTTGGATTTCCGCGTGAATCAAGCACTTCACGTGCGTAAATATCACTAATATATGGCATAGTTTCAACTCCTTATTATATTTTTTTGCCTTGTTATTTACTACTCATTATTATACACAATTTAAGGATTTATTGATAGTTAATTGACAATAAAAACGTTTACTTACTAAAACGATAACTATATACGATACCAATGATGAAAAATACAACATCAAGTATATTTTCAACGGTAAAGAAACCGATGGATAATGGATTTAAAAATTGAATATAGTGAAACGGATTTAAAAGATGAATCAATACGGTGAAATTGAAGACGTCACTTAGATAATAAACACCAATATTAAGTGTTAAACTCATCAAATAATAGGATAACAAAAAGAAAAATATACTCAATATTGAATAAGCAATGTGATAGGTTTGATAGGATCTTGCGATACGTTTTGCTGTTAAATGGGATAAGATGAGCATAAAGAGCCATGTCAATGTAAAGCGTAAGGTGAAGATAAAGAGCAAGTGAAGTGTACCGATAGCAATACCACCTGTAAACGCCATAAAAAAGCCCGATCTAAGAACGGGCAGTAAATCATCCCGGTGAATAGGTTTTTTCCATGCATTCATCATGTCATCCTCCGGAAATATTATAACATATTAGAGCTCGAGATATTTCATGCGTGGTTTAATTAGCAAGAATAAAACCGTCACCAATGCAGCTTTCACCATATTAAATGGCGTATAACTTACCACAACAAACCAGAAAAAATTGGTCAAGTTAAACTGAACATTATAACCAAACATGGAATACACTTTTGCATCTTTGATAAACGTAAAGATGGTTGGATGGAATGCTCCACTCTCAGATAAACCAAAAAGCGATAGGTAGAGAGGGGTTCCTATGAAATAATTGATGATGATCATAAAGACTGGAAGCAGTGTCATGTTGATAATAAGCGAGATAATCCATTCTTTGGGTTTGATTTTTGTTCCATTAACACTCACTTCATAAATGATGGGTTTTTCTTTGTTACCCAATAATTTTCTGATGATATGAAACCCTAAAATTAAAGCGAATGAAGCCGTCATAGCGAGCAACTCACCGACCAAATCAGCGGGTTCAAATCCTTTATAAATACGTCTTGCTAATGTTCTTACAAGTACAACAAGAAATGCTTCTTTTGTTCCTAAGACGTAGATGGCAATCAAGATGGCAATTTCAGAGAAATCCAATTTAACAAAAGGTGAAAATGGACCTGTGACAATCGGCCATGGTATCTCAATAAATCCGAGAACAATGGATACCGCAGCGAGCGATACCACATAAAGCATTTTTTTTAGACGCAAGTAATTTGACATTGTTTTTTTCCTCCTTTGTTTAAATAAAAAACGCCAAATTACTTCGGCGACAAAAGAGCGTCAAAAAATCGACATTACTTCTTCCATCCAGACTTTACTGTCGGTCCTTGAATTACACAAGGTCTGCCAAACGGCTCGCGGACTTTACCGCCGGTCCCGAATTTCACGGTGCCCCGAAGTATTCATTTACATAGTCATTGTATCATATTTTTTCTAAACTGCAACATTTCTAATCATTCTTCATTTGAAAACGCTTTTTTAGCATTCATTTTAATGATTGGTTAAATATCGAGTATAATATATGTGGATTAATATGAAGGAGTACATTATGAAAAAACCTTTTGTTGGATTAATTATTATGGACGGATATGGACTTGCTCCAGATAGTCCAAGCAATGCAGTATCGCTTGCTAAGAAACCTTTTTTAGATCAACTTTTCGCGACTTACCCAAGCAATGTGCTGCAAGCAAGTGGTGAATATGTCGGTCTACCTGATGGTCAAATGGGAAACAGTGAAGTTGGTCATCTCAATTTAGGTGCTGGTCGTATTGTTTACCAATCATTGACACGCATTAATGTTGCTATTAAAGATGGCTCATTCTTTAAGAATAAGGCTTTTCTAAATGCAATCGCTCATGCAAAGAAACATCACAGCAATCTTCATCTATTTGGTTTAGTATCTGAAGGTGGAGTTCATTCCTATACGACACATATTCAAGCTCTTCACGATCTTGCAGTTCAACATGGAGTAAAACCTTACTTACATGCATTTATGGATGGTCGTGATACACCACAGACATCGGGACTAGGCTATTTGAAAGGACTTATTGATCACGGTATACAAGTTGCGACTGTTTCGGGTAGATATTATGCGATGGATCGCGATAATAACTGGGACCGGATTCAAAAAGCATACGACAACATGACACTTGGAACTGGTAAAAAACAGGATGCACTCAAAGGTATTCAAAGCTCTTATGATGAGGGTATAACCGATGAATTTATTGTTCCTTTTGTATCCAATGAAGTGGGTTTAATCAAAGATCATGATGCCATTATTTTTGCTAACTTTAGACCTGATCGTGCGATTCGTATTGCAACTGCATTTTCAAATCCAGAAGCAACAAAATTTTATCAGACCGAGGGAAAACCTAACTTCAATCCAAAACATGTTCTAAACGATATCTTCTTTGTATCCATGATGCATTATAATGAAACGGTTAAAGGTCCGCTTGCTTATGAGTTACAAACGCTTAATAATCTATATGGTGAAGTCATCGCCAATGCAGGTCTCAAACAATTACGTATTGCAGAAACTGAAAAATATGCACACGTTACATTCTTCTTTGATGGCGGATCCGAGAAAGAACTTCAAGGTAGCACACGTATTTTAGTTGAATCACCAAAGGTTCCTACCTATGATTTAAAACCAGAGATGAGTGCTTATGAAGTCAGAGATAAAGCGGTTCAAGCTATCAAGAGCCAAATGTTTGATACCATGATTCTCAATTTCGCAAATCCCGATATGGTGGGTCATACAGGTTCCATTGAAGCTGCAACTAAAGCGGTTGAAACCGTGGATGCTTGCACCAAAGATGTTGTTGAAGCAATCCTATCCATTGGTGGAGTTGCTATCGTATTAGCCGATCACGGTAATGCCGAAAAGATGCGAGATGAATTTGGACAACCTCATACTGCACACACAACGAATTTAGTTCCTGTTTTGATTACCAAAACAGATATCAAAGTGAATACAGGTTCCCTATGTGATGTTGCACCAACCATGTTAGATCTTCTTGGAGTCAAACAACCCAAAGAAATGACAGGCAAGAGTTTAGTCATTAAATAATAACCTCCTCGGAGGTTTTTTTTATATATATGAATGAAAAAACTGACCGAAGTCAGTTTTATGTTTGCTCACTGATCTCTAATACCTCGAGATCATATCCAACTCGCTTAACCGCATCCACAAGTTTCATTTTATCGGCATCTTGTTCATCATAACCAATTTTACCAACCTGTGTCGCAATGTCATATTCAACATATTTCGCACCAGCTGAATAGAGTGCATTTTCTATGGTTGTCATACAGCCAGTACAGTGAAGTAGTCCCTTGAGACTTACATACAATACAGGCATGTTAAACCTCCTTTTATATCGTTTTTTGAAGATAGTATTCAATCAATGCTTGAGTCCCTAGATCGTCCATCTCCAGATGACTCAATTGTTCATAGAGTGATGTCACTTTTTCAAGGACAACGAGTGGTAAATCCTTTTTTTCTTCGAGTGCAAGTTTTAAATCTTTTAAAAAATGCTTGATGTAAAATCCTGGTGCATAATCTTTGATCATCATTTTAGGACCATTGTGGATAGCTTGCCAGGAACTAGCAGACCCTCCAGTGATCACCTGAAGCATCCTTGAAAGATCGAGATCTTTATCTTTGGCATAAACAAGAGCTTCAGCAACTCCAGAAATGGCACCTGCAATCGCAATCTGATTCGACAGCTTAGCATGTTGTCCACTTCCTGATGGTCCCATATAGGTGATGGTTGTTCCTAAGTGTTTGAGCAATGGTAAAATCGTTTTGAATGTTTGTTCATCACCGCCGACCATAATCGAAAGCGTCTGATGTTTTGCTCCAATATCTCCACCGGTAACCGGTGCATCTAGCATCGCATATCCCAGATCCATCGCTTTTTGTGCAAGTTCTTTAGCAAGCGTCGGTGATGATGTTGTCATATCGACGAGGATTGCTCCTTTTTTTGCGTATGTCATCACCTCGTCATACACTTCTTTAACGTCTTTAGGATAACCCACAATTGAAAAGATGATATCAGCATCTTGCACACAGGACTTGATGTCCTTATGGGCTTTAACAAGAGGCTCGAGTATGTGTGCTTTTTCGTATGTTCTATTATAAGCAGACACCTGATATCCCGCTTCTGCTAAATGGGTTGCCATGGGTTGACCCATGACACCTGTTCCAATCCATGCAACTTTTGTCTTAATCTTCATACGGCATGTTCATTCAACCACGTGACAACATCACTAAATGTCTGTTCACGATCTAAATCGTTAAAGATTTCGTGATAAGCACCTGGATAAGTAATCAGTTTTTTATCTTCAAAAGGAATGAGCTCGATAAGTCGCTTTGAAAATTCAACTGGAACGATTTTATCTGCTTCTCCATGTATGAGTAATACAGGTGTTTGATAGGCATCAAGATGTTTATTGAGGTAACGAACACCACTCACCATCATGTTTCCAGCCAATGAAAAATGAAACTTCTTCAAGTTGAGTGGATCATTGATATAAGCATCTTCAACTTCTTTAATACGGGATAGTTGATCGTCAGCAAAGTTTGTCTTTCTCGTTAAAAAACCAAGCCAGCGATAACCAATGATACGAAACGGTAGTACATCTTTAATATAATACGATGGAGCAGCTGATGATATAATACCATCCACGTCGTGATATTTAACAGCATACATATTTACGATAAGTCCACCCATGCTATGTCCAATAAGAAAAATTTTTTTTGGCTTTAGTTTCTTCTCTTCGAGAACAAGTTGATGAAGATCATCAATGGTTTGATGGTAACTCTTGAGAGCTCCTCTTTTTCCTTGAGACATACCGTGTCCCCGAATATCGTATCTGACAACCGTAAACGATGCTGCATTAAGTTTTTCAGTGATCTCATCATATCTGCCAGAGTGTTCTGCGATTCCATGTGTGATAATAATGCTACCCTTCGCTTCCTTTACATCATTTCTTTTAACATGTATTAAGACGTCATTGATTAACATAACGATCACTCCTTTCTTTTATTATACAACGAAAAAGCATTCATAAAAGGCATTTTATGTGATATGATAAATGTAGTATCTTTTTATCGAGGTTTTCTATGAAAAAAATCGTTTTACTCATTTTATTGACATCTTTTATATGGCTTTTACCAGCCTTTATAGTTCAAGCAGATATCGGTCCCAAGCGCACGCTTGAAGTCGAGATTATTGGTGTGGAAAAAGACTATCACATTGAACTATTGATGCAAGGAGATCTTCCTGAAGGTGATGAATTAGCTGAAATACAAGCCAATCTAGAGGATCAATACGACCATTTTCCAGAGATTTTATATACGTTTGATTCAGGTGGTTATGTCGCGAGTAATCTTGTTTTACCTTGGGGTGCTTGGCATCAAAACACTAAAGAAAACTATTATTTCTATGGCTACAATCCACCTAGTGACTTCAAAGTCATGCTCATCTTTGATGATGATCACTACGTGATATCACGAGCGATTGAAACCACATTGTTCAACAGTAAAGTTACATTTGATGTGACTGGTGTCAATCTTGAGCTCGATCAACAACATGTCGGAAGAATCAATGAGGTTTTCCCTGTAAGAACGATGACATTAGAACTTGTTCTTCGAATTCTAGGAACTATCTTTATTGAAATACTTGTTCTTTTCCTATTTGGTTATATTCAAAAGAACAGTTATCGATTGATCATTGTTATCAATCTGATCACCCAAATAGTTATTACTGGATTTATGTTTGCCGCAAAATATTTTATCTTTCCAGTGATTGGTGAACTCTTTGTTCTCATTGTTGGTGAGGCTATGATCTTCTTATCGGAGATTATTATCTATCGCTTCTATCTGGTTGAAAGAACGAAAAATCGCGCCATGCTTTATGCACTCATTGCTAACTTGATTTCACTCATTGCAAGTTATTCTGTTATGATATTGATGATGAATATGTAAAAAAAGACCCGATGGGTCTTTTATTTTAGTCGAATATCCCGATTGATGATACGCTCTTTGAGTGCTTTTATCTTGGTTTCAATGATATGAGCTGTTTCAATGAATGCTTCATCACTTTGTCCAGTTGGATCATCTAATCCCCAATCTTCACGGTGAAAGCATGGAATATAGGGACATTCAACATGACAACCCATGGTAATCAATATATCGATATCTTGTGGAATCTCATCAAGAAGTTTGGATCGCTGTGATCGATTCATGTCGACACCATACAGTTTTTTAATGATACGAACAGCATCCTGATTGATTTGTGGTTTGGTTTCAGTGCCTGCACTGTAGGTATCAAAAAAATCGGGTTCTAAATGTTTTGTAATAGCTTCAGCCATCTGGCTTCGACAGCTGTTGTGCACACACACATAAGCAATACGAATTTTCTTCAAGTTGGTTCCTCATTTCATGTGTTTTCTAGATATCATCGTTTGAATGAATGTTTGTTAATTTTATTTTAGCATGAAGGTATAAACTAAAATCAAATCATGCACAATCTTGACTAACTTTTTACATTGTGATCTTATTTTTTATAAAAAATAAATTAAGCAATCAATTAAGATTGATTTCATAAATCTTGGTGTATAATGAGTATAGAAAACGCTTTTAGGAGATCAAAATGAAAACGACTGTTCTACATGAAAAACACCTGGCGTTGAACGCAAAAATGATTGACTATGCTGGTTTCCACATGCCAGTGTCCTATACCGGTATCACTGAAGAACATCTAGCTGTTCGTACGGGTATGGGCATTTTTGATGTTTCACACATGGGTGAATTCCTTATTGAGGGCAAGGATGCACTCAGTTTTGTCAATTATCTTGTAACCAACACCATAACATCAGATACCACCAAGGTAACCTATAGTTTAATGTGTGACGAAGGTGGCTTTGTCGTTGATGATTTATTGGTTTACGTCTTCAATGATGAAAAAATTCTTTTAGTTGTCAATGCGGGTAATATCGATAAAGATTTTGAGTGGGTACTTCTTCAATCGAAAAAATACCAGGTCAGTTTAAGAAACTTGTCCGATGATTATGCTCAAGTAGCTATTCAGGGACCATTGGTAGCTGAAAATATCGAAAGCATGATTGGTTTATCTCCAAACGATTTATCCTTTATGACCTACAAGGTTGTACCTTATGAATCTGGACACGTAATCTTTTCAAGAACCGGTTATACTGGTGAAGATGGTTTCGAGATCTATGGTAAACCTGATTTGGTTGAAAAGGTTTGGGATCAAGCGATAGCAAGTGGTGTGGTTCCCTGTGGATTAGGTGCTAGAGATACCCTTCGTTTTGAAGCTAATCTACCACTATATGGTCATGAAATCAGTGAATCAATCAATCCGGTTGAAGCTGGTTTGAATTTTGCAGTAAAACTTGATAAAGATTTTATAGGTAGAGATGCTCTTCTAGCCTACAAGGCTTCTCCAAAACGCAAGGTCGTAGGGATTGAACTGCTTGAAAGAAACATACCAAGACACGGTTATCCTGTTTATAAAGATGATCAAGCGATTGGAGTTGTTACCACAGGTTATCTTTTACCTACACTTACAACGCCTGTTGCTTGCGCTATTATCGATATAGCTTATGCTGAAATAGGTACTGAACTATCTGTTCAAATTAGAAATAACAAAGTTGCAGCACGCGTCAGAAATCGAAAATTTTATACAAAGAAATATAATAAATAGGAGGATTCGCACATGGTTGTCCAAGAAGGTTTGCTCTATAGCAAAAGTCATGAATGGGTGAAAGTTGAAGGGAATGTTGCGTGGATTGGTATCTCTGATCATGCACAACATGCATTAGGGTCTGTAGTTTTTATTGAATTACCAAAGGTCGGACAGACATTTAAAAAAGGTGATACCTTAAGTGCCGTTGAATCAGTCAAAGCAGCGTCCGATGTCTATACACCTATATCTGGAAAAGTTATTGATGTCAATCAAGCGCTCGATGGAGCACCTGAAATGCTTAATGATGATCCCTATGGATCATGGATTGCAAAATTAGAAATGAGCGATACAAGTGAATTAAACGCCCTTTTGCAAGCCAAAGATTATGAGCCACTCTGTGAGGATTGATCATGCATAAATATCTACCTCATACAAGAGAAGATATTGAAGAAATGCTGAAGATCACCGGGGCAAAAACCTTGGATGATCTCTTTTCTTCAATACCTAAAAATCTAAAGATGAATAAACCTTATGCGATTCCTAATCAATTATCAGATGATGAATTGACAAGACACATGCAGGGTTTAGCCAATCAAAATCGTGAACTGATTATATTCAGAGGTGCTGGTGCATATGATCACTATACACCTTCTGTCGTTAAATCGCTTATCAGCCGTCAAGAGTTTTTAACGTCCTATACTCCTTATCAACCTGAAGTTGCTCAGGGAACACTACAATATATTTTTGAATATCAGAGTATGGTTTGTGAACTTACAGGTATGGATGTATCGAATGCTTCAATGTATGATGGTTCAACTGCAACCGCTGAAGCGATGTTTATGGCTTATGCACAGACTGGTAAGTCAAACATTTTAGTTTCTGAAACAGTCAATCCAAGAACCATAGATGTGATTAAGACCTATGCACACTATCGAAACATAAAGGTTACCATCGTGCCCATGAAAGATGGTATGACCGATTTGACTTCTGTTTCTAAGAATGTTGAGGATACCATGGGACTTATCGTTCAATCACCTAATTACTTCGGTGTGATTGAAGATTTAGATGGCTTTGCAGATATCATTCATCAAGCTGGTGGTCTTCTCATCATCAACAGTGAAGGGCAAGCACTGAGTTTGATTAAAACACCGGGGGAATACGGTGCAGATATTGCATGTGGAGATCTCCAATCATTAGGTCTACCACTATCATTTGGTGGGGCTTATTTAGGATATCTCGCTACCAAAATGACCTATGTAAGAAAGATGCCAGGTCGTATCTGTGGCGTCACTACGGATGTGGATGGCAAACGTGCATTCGTTTTAACTTTACAAGCACGTGAACAACATATCAGACGTGCTAAAGCAAACTCGAATATTTGTTCAAACCAATCACTCATGGCACTTGCAGTCACCATATATTTGTCAACCATGGGTAAAGAAGGCTTAGTTAAAGTTGCTAACGAATCCATGAAAGGTGCACATTATTTGTATCATCGTCTACTTGAAACTAAAAAATTCGAAAGTGTTTATCCACAACCTTTTTTCAAAGAATTTGTTTTAAAAGCTAAATTCGATGTGGCAGCTTTTGAAGATCAATGCCTAGATCAAGGTATCTTAGGACCTCTTCTTATCGGAGATAATCAGTTATTATTTGCCGTTACTGAAAAACGTACACTAGAAGAGATGGAACAATTGGTTGAATTGGTGGTGAACTGCAAATGAAATATTACAATAAACTGATATTCGAAATGTCAAAATCAGGACGTATAGGCTATAATTTACAGTCCAAAGATATTCCCGAAGTATCCTTACCTAAACATTTGCAAAGAGAAACCAAAGCAAATCTTCCAGAAGTATCCGAACTTGATGTCGTCAGACATTACACCAATGTCAGTCAGAAAAACTTTGGTGTAGAAAATGGATTTTATCCTCTAGGTTCTTGTACCATGAAGTACAATCCAAAAATCAATGATGAACTCGCATCGCTTTCAGGATTTGCCAACATTCATCCTCTACAACCGCAAGAAACCCTTCAAGGTCTTTTAAAAATTTATTATGAACTACAACTGATGTTATCTGAAATTTCCGGATTAAAAGCTTATTCTCTTAATCCCTTTGCAGGTGCCCATGGCGAACTTGCTGGTCTCATGATTATCAAGGCATATCATGAGAAGAATAAAGATTTCAAGCGTAACAAGATCATTATTCCAGATTCTGCACATGGTACAAATCCTGCGTCAGCCTCTGTCTGTGGTTTTGAGACCATTGAAATTAAATCAAATCCTGATGGAACCATTAATCTTGAAGCACTTCGATCAGCTTTGAGTGATGAAACAGCAGGTTTGATGCTCACCAATCCCAATACAGCAGGTGTCTTTGAAAAAGACATTACTGAAATATCAACTCTTGTTCATCAAGCAGGTGGACTGCTCTATTATGATGGAGCTAACTTAAACGCACTTCTTGGTAAAGCGAAACCTGGTGACATGGGTTTTGATATCACTCATATCAATTTACACAAAACCTTCTCAACACCACACGGTGGTGGTGGACCTGGTTCAGGTCCTGTTGGTGTGTGTGAAAAGCTTGTTGATTTCCTACCCAATCCCATCGTTTTAAAGGAAGGTCAACGCTACGTCTTTAGTGAAGCAAAGAATTCCATTGGTGCCCTTGGACTCTTCTTTGGTAATGCATCTGTCTATATTCGTGCCTATGTCTATATCATGAGCTTTGGGCATGAACATTTATCAGATATTGGTCCCATGGCTGTACTCAACGCAAACTATATCAAGGATTCACTCAAAGATGTCTTTGAACTACCCATTGATGGACATTGTTTACATGAATTTGTGTTCGATGGCTTAAAAGATCAATCAAGTGGTGTTAAAACATTAGATATTGCTAAACGACTTCTTGACTATGGTTTTCATGCACCAACGATTTACTTCCCTTTAATCTTTAGTCAATCCATGATGATTGAACCTACAGAAGTTGAATCCAAAGAAACATTGGATGAATTCATTCACGTCATGCGTCAAATCGTTAAGGAAGCTAAAGAAACACCTGAACTGCTTAAAACTGCTCCACACAATACAATTGTAAGACGACTTGATGAGGCGAAAGCTGCAAGACATCCCATTGTTAAATTTAAAGATATTGTATAAAAAAAACGAGTGAAAACTCGTTTTTTTATAACTCCATCTCGGTAATAATTTTTTGAGCAATCTCATTATATATCTTTCCTGCAGTATCTGTTTTTGAGAAAAGATATCCAGATTTTTCAGGTTGTCCAATAGGGATTTGTCCTAAGACAGGAACGCCTAGTTTCTTAGCAACCATATCTCCTCCGCCCTGTCCAAAGATATATTCTCTTTTATTCGAACAGGGATTTAAATAATAGCTCATATTCTCAACAACACCGATCACTTCATGACCAATGTTTTGTGCACCAATACCTGCCTTGACAGCAATATGTGATGCATTGGTATGTGGGGTTGTTACAACCAATATTTTACTCTTTGGAACATAGGTTTTAACATCGAGAGCTACATCACCTGTTCCAGGTGGAAGATCGATTAAAATTAAATCGATATCATCTTGCCATTTCACACCACTAAAGAAATGAACAAGCATCTTACCAAGCATTGGTCCACGCCACATCAATGGTTTTTCCGGTGGCATGAAAAACTCAGTGGATATGACTTCTATACCCTCTTTAACGAGTGGAATCATCTTCTCGTCTTCTGTTGAACTCAGTGGTTTAATATCAATACTTAAAATATTAGGTATCGAAGGACCATACACATCGGCATCGATAATCCCAACCTTCTTACCTAAACGAATCATGGCAGCCGCTAGATTAGCTGTCACCGATGATTTACCCACACCACCTTTACCGGATGCGATGGCTAAATACTTAATAGGTTTTTCTCCTTCAGGTACAAACTCTGATTCAAAAAAATCAATTTTTATACCTGGAAAACCTAACTCTATTTTGACCATTTTTATGACTTGGATTTTAAGGGCTTGTTCGTGTTTAGTCTTGTCCTTGATGTTTAGTTCAAGTTCAACAACACCTGTTGGTCCCACAACAAGTTTTTTAATACCTCCGACCTCTTTGAAAGGTTGATTAAATCCTGGATCAATCATTTCATCAAGTCGTTTGCGTAATTCATCATATGATGTCATAGTTTCACCTCGAACTCATTATAACAAATGTTGTTCATATCAACAACGAAAACGAGAAATTGTGGTTTTTCATGCATTTTAACCCATCTTAGGCTATAATTGAACTAGGATGCATCACAAGTGATGCACGAGTGGATAAGAGGATGAAGCGATGATCAAAGGTATTCCCGTCAGTAAAGGTTACGCGATTGCAAAGGTATTCAAGTTTGAAAAAGTCAAGATCGATACACAGACAAAACTCATCAGTGATCCAGAACTTGAGATCAAACATTATCATCAGGCTATCGCACAAACAAAAGAAAATATCTTGAAACTGAAAGAAAAATCGTTAGAACGATTTACAGAAGAGACGTCAAAGATCTTTGATGCACACTTAATGATTGCTGAAGATCCAGAGATTATATCCTCTGTTGAAGCGTTGATTCGTAGTGAAAAATGTAACCTAACCTATGCACTCAATAAAGTGGTTGATCGCTTTTTATCGCTTTTTAAGGACTTAGACAATCAATACTTAAGAGAGCGTGCCATTGATTTAAAAGATGTCACCTATCACATCCTATCGTTTGCATTAGATATTAAGGGACAAGATTTATCCGTTATCGATGAAGATGTCATATTGGTTTGTGAAGATTTAACACCCTCAGAAATGACACATGTCAATACGACCTATATTAAGGGTATTGTTATGGAACAAGGGGGTATGACATCACACAGTGCCATCATTGCGCGTCTTTTAGGTATACCAGCAATCGCTGGAGTAAAAGATATTTTTAATAAGTTAAAAAACGGAGATGACGTCATTGTTGATGGCTTTAGTGGACGTTTGTTTTATCACTTTGACGACAAGACACGATTAAGTTATCTTGAGAAAAGAGAAACTTATTTAAATCATTTAGCTTCCTTAGATATCTTTATTGGTAAGCCCAGTGAAACAAGTGATCATGTTCAAACACATCTTTACGCCAATATCGGTTCACCTAAAGATATCGATCTTGCGATCAAACATGATGCTGAAGGTATTGGGCTCTTTCGAACAGAATTGCTCTATATGGATTCTCATCAACTGCCTTCTGAGGAAGAACAGTTTCAAGCCTATAGACTTGTTCTTGAACGCATGAATCCGAAACCTGTCACCATTCGAACACTCGATATTGGTGGTGATAAATTTTTATCCTATTTGAGTTTTGATCATGAATTAAATCCGTTTTTAGGTAAACGTGCAGTTAGGTTATCACTCGCACATCCCGAGGTCTTCAAGACACAAATTCGTGCGCTTCTTCGGGCAAGCGTATACGGTCAATTATCGATTATGGTTCCAATGATATCGACCAAAGAGGAAATCTTATTGATCAAAAAAATGATCAGTGAGGTAAAAGAGGACTTAATGAACAATGATATCTTTGTATCCAATTATAAACTGGGTATTATGATTGAGGTTCCATCAGCCGTCATGATAGCTGATGCACTTGCTAAAGAAGTCGATTTCTTTTCAATTGGTACAAATGATCTTATCCAATATGTATTTGCAGCTGATCGTACCAATGAAGCTTTGAATCAATTTTACCAACCGCTTCATCCTTCGATTCTCAAAATGATTAAAATCGTCGTCGATGCAGCGAAAAGAGCAAACATAGAAGTGTCTGTCTGTGGTGAGATGGCAGGACACCTCACTCAGGGATCACTTCTACTCGGTTTAGGTATCGATCATCTATCGATGACACCGAGTGAAATTCTAAGAATGAGAAAGCATCTCAGTTTTCAATCCTATCATTATTTAGAACAAGCTGCACAATCTGTGTTAAAATATGAAAGTGAAGAACAGGTACAAAAAGAATTAAAAAAATGGATTAAGAATGAAGGAGTGTCGTAATGGAAAAATCGTTTACTTTGATTTCTGAGGCAGGACTACATGCTAGACCTGCAACCCAATTCGTTATGTTCATCAATGAACTACCCATTGATGTGTGGATTGTACATAAAGATTTTGTGGCAGATGCAAAATCCATCATGGCGGTTATGAGCCTTGGGTTAGCCAAAGGAGCATCCTTTAACATTCGCATCTTGGATGAACATCAAGCTTATCTTGATAAAATTGAAACGTATCTTAAGGAGCATGGATTTATCGCTTCATAAAAAAAAGCAGACATAAGTGCCTACTTTAAGGGGTTCTATGAACCCTTTTTTATTTTTTGCTCTTCTTAAATGCTTTCTTGAAATTATCACCAATACGTTTGAAAAATTTCGTTTGGTCATAATTCAATATGGCTACCTTATAGACAGGTGATGCAAAGTAGAGCAATAACAGGAAGAAAAGGACGAGGACGAGAAGTGCAATAACACCTTGTAGAATTGTCATTGAACCACCTGCTATCGCAACTGGAGCAACCATCGGTGCAAAGATAGGTACAAAAGCCATGATACGCATAAAACCTTCACCATTTGCCATCGGTGCAAAGATACCAATATAGAATCCTCCTAAAAGCATGAGCATCAGTGGTGATTGAAATTGCTGATAATCTTCTTGTGTCACTGCCATGGATGCAAAGAGTGCTGCAACGACCAAATAAAAGAGTGTTCCAATAACGATGAATAAAACAGTCATCAACAGTAAGATAGGCCAATTTGGCAAGATAGTTGCTAAATAATCAAGAAGTGATCCTTCACCCTGTGGTAAATTGATGGCAGGAGAACTCGAGAATACTTTAGCAACAAGTGTTGCGATTAAACCATAGAGGAGAATGAGACCTCCTTGAATAATAACGAAAAGTATGGCTGCAACAATTTTAGATAAGAAGTGTGTATTGGATGGTACACTCGCAATAATTGTTTCAATGGCTTTCGTTGATTTTTCTTCAATGATATCAACACCGACAAACTGAGTCGCCATCGTCACTAAAATAAAGAGTGGTAAGATCAGTAGGCTTGCGATTGATCCAATCATCATGCCTTCATTTGGATCTTCATAATCAGGTGCTAAAACGGTACCAAACTGTGGTCTTTCATAAGCTTCACCGAGCTGATAACTGATCAGTTGGAGTTCAATCTGATTGATGAATACTGAATTCATATCAGGATATTTACTGTAGAGTGTGACAACAGGATCTTCAACACTGCCTTCAAATTTGAAGACAACATCAAGATTCTCATCCTCCCAAAATGCTGTAGGATTAAAGGATGATCCACTATAGGTTTCAAAGAGATAAAAGGGGTCATCTAATCCTAAATTGAACTTATCTGATAGATCGCTTTGAAGCGTTGCTAGATCAATTTCATCGACAATTTGAATATTCATTTCGGTGATCTCATCATCTCCACCACCAAAAAATGAAATAATAGCTGGAAGGTTGATAATGATAATCGATAAGATAGCAATCACTAAGTTAGCGATAATAAATGATTTTCTACCAATGCGTTTGAGTAGACCATATTTAACGAGAAATTTAAACTTCTTCATGTGACTGACCTACCTTTGCTATAAAGATTTCAGATAGGGATGCTTGTTCAACATCATATTTGGTAATGTTTTGACATGTTTTAACATAGTTAAAAACATCGTTAGCAACCTCATCTGTTTCGATTTTTACAATCGTCTCATTTGCGTTTTCAACGACCTGATAGACGCCTTTGATGGCACGCAATTGATCTGGATCCACATCACCTTTGATCTTGATGTTTTGTTTTTTAAAATCTTTTTTAACCTGATCAATTCGACCTTCGATGATGACCTTACCTTTTTCTAAAACGATTAGTTCTTCACAAAATGATTCCACGTGATCGAGTTGATGTGATGAAAAAACAACCATTGCACCTTGTTTTTGAAAGTCACGGATGACTTCAACAAACAATTCGGTATTGATGGGATCTAGACCTGAGAAAGGTTCATCTAGTACGAGTAGTTTGGGGTTATTGATAATCGCTGAGATAAATTGAATCTTTTGCTGATTACCTTTTGAGAGTTCTTTAATCTTCTTGTTTTTGTATTCCGTGATGCGAAAACGATCAAGCCAATAATCGAGTCTCTCTAAAATAACTTTAGGATCCATGTCCTTTAATTGACCAAAGTAAAGCATGAGTTCCTTGACCGTGATTTTGGTCAATAAGGATCTTTCTTCAATCATATAGCCAATTTCATTGACGTTATGATAACCCACGTGTTGACCTTGATAGAGCACTTCTCCTTCTGTCGGTTCTAAAAGACCCATTATCATGCGAAACGTCGTTGTTTTACCTGCTCCATTGGTTCCAAGCAAACCAAAGATATCTCCTGGTTTAATGGTAAAAGACAGTCGATCGACTGCTACGAGATCACCATAGAGCATGCGTGCATTTTTAACTTCTAGCATTATCTTCTCTCCTTTAAAATAACTATCTTTCGTCATCCTTATGACTAAAGATAACAAAATATGCGATAACAATAAAGATGATTATACCGATACCTCCAAAAACAAGATTCAATGACATGCATACTCCCCCTTCGATATGATCACCTTTATTATATCACAATTATTTTAAATGCAATATTATTATTATTAATTATTTTTTATTTTCTTGTTGTATCATCTGAATAAACTGCTCAAGTGGTACCGTGATTTGATTCGTTTCACCATATCTGCGATAAGTGACAAGCTTTTCATCTTGTTCACGATCACCTAAAACCAGTGAATAAGGGATTTTCATCGTCTGAACTTCACGGATCTTATAACCCAGTTTTTCTTCTCTTAAATCGCTTTCGACTCTAAAACCCAGTTGTTTAAGTTGCTCGTGAACATTCATGACATAATCTTTGTGGTGCAATACATTGACGGGGAGCACTTTAACTTGTACTGGGGCTAACCAAAATGGGAAAGCACCTTTGTATTCTTCAATGAGATAGGCGACAAAGCGTTCCATGGTTGATACGATACCTCTGTGAATGACAACAGGTCGATAAATGTTTTTCCCATCTTCACCAACATAGGTTAAATCAAAACGCTGTGGCAATAGAAAATCGATTTGAATCGTTGATAACGTTTCTGCATTACCTAAAGCAGTCTTGACTTGAACATCTAATTTGGGACCATAAAATGCAGCTTCACCAATCGCTTCATAATAAGGTGCTCCAATATCGTCCATTGCTTCCTTTAACATTTTTTCTGCTTCATTCCACATCTGATCATCTGGGAAATATTTATGAGAATCATTAGGATCGCGATAACTTAAGCGGAAGGAATAATCCGTAATATTAAAATCCTTATAGACTGCAAACATCAGTTCAACCGTACGCTTGAATTCTTCTTTGATTTGATCAGGTCTGACGAAGATATGCGCATCATTAAGCGTCATTTCACGCACGCGTTGAAGACCTGATAGGGCTCCACTCTTTTCATAGCGATGCATCATGCCAAGCTCAGCGATGCGTAAAGGAAGTTCACGATAACTATGAACATCATTCTTATAAATCAACATATGGTGTGGGCAGTTCATGGGTCTGATAACGAGCATTTCACCATCACCCATATCCATCGGTGGAAACATGGAATCTTGATAATGATCCCAATGTCCTGAGGTTTTGTAGAGATCTGCGTTGGCTAGAATAGGGGTATAGACGTGCATATAACCCAAAGAGATTTCTTTATCGGTAATATAACGTTCAATCGTCCGTCTTACGGTTGCACCTTTGGGTAACCAAAAGGGAAGACCTGCACCGACTTCTTTAGAAATTAAGAAAAGATCAAGTTCCTTACCGAGTTTACGATGATCACGTTGCTTTCTTTCTTCCAATAGATTAAGATAGGCATCTAAATCCTTTTTGGATAGGAAAGACGTACCATAGATGCGTACTAACATGATATTATCTGAATTACCACGCCAATAAGCACCAGCTAGGTTGAGCAGTTTAAAATGCTTAAGTATCTTGGTTGATGAAACGTGACCTCCTCGACATAAGTCAACGAATTCTCCTTGACGATAAACAGTTAATGCTTCATTTTTGAATCCTTCGATCAATTCAAGTTTATAGGGATCATCTTTGAAGATTTTTTTCGCTTCTTCATAGGATACTTCTTTTCGAATGATTTCGAAATCTTCTTGAGCTAATTCGAGCATTAAGGCTTCAATCTTCGGTAAATCATCATCGGTTACCTTAGCATCCTTAAAGTCGACATCATAATAAAATCCTTCTTCAATCGCTGGACCCACACCAAAACATGCATCTGGGTAAAGGCGTTTAATTGCCTGTGCCATTAAATGCGCAGTACTGTGGTTGATGACATCCAAAATACGGGGATCCTTATCGGTTAAAATATGGATGTTCCCATCTTCCTCGAGTTTTCTTGAAAGCTCGATGTAATTGTCATTGAACATAGCTGCTAAAGCTTTTTTTGCAAGTCCACTCGAAATACTTTCAGCTACTTCAAGTGCACTGATTCCTTTAGCAAACTCTTTTACACTTCCATCTGGAAAGGCTAGTTTAATCATCTACTTCACTCCTTTTGAAATAAAAAAACACCCTTGGATTAGCCAAGGGCGCATGAAATCGCGTGGTACCACCTTAGTTCTAGCTATGCTAGCACTTCTCCTATCTTTAACGGGACGAACCGGACATCTCTTTCGAGGTCAACTCAGAGGTAGTAACAATCATCTTTCGCAGCTTTCACCTTCCTGCGTCGCTAGTTTTGATGTTGTCTTGTCCCCATCATCGTTCTAACCATTATTATATCACTTTGAACCTAAATTGCAAGTGTTATCTGTCTGGATATTGATCTGATGTCAATTTGACATAACTCATTAAATCTTTGATGCGTTGAATCAAACGAGCAGCCTTGACACGGTTAGTTTCATCTTTAGTCACTGTCATCACATCAACTAAACCAACATATTCATAGTTGGATGTCATAAAGACGGGTAATTTTGCAGATAATCGGTATTGAACAATAGGAACCATGACTTCGTCTCTAAACCAAGGTGTCATATTTTCTCCACCGACATCATCCATCATCAAAACATCTGCTTGTTTCAACTGATTGATACGCTCTTCCATATTGCCTTCGTTCATGCCTTGACGAATGGATCTGACAAGGTCCGGCATGTAGACGAAAAGAACGGTAATGTTTCTTTCTGCAAGTGCTTGAGCAATGGCTGATAACAAATAGCTTTTACCCGTTGCGTATTTGCCGTAGATGTATAAGCCTTTCATGTAGTGATCTCGCTTGTAGTGTTCAACAAAATCGATAGCTAAACGATAGGCTTTTTCTCTTTCTTCATTGAAGACATCAAAACGAGAGAGTGAAGCATCTTGAATGTAGATTTCACTATCATAAAATTTGAGATGTTTGCGGATACGACTCTTTTTGAGTTCCATTTCTTTTTCCTGTGTCGGTTCATACACGATTTCAATGTATGGATCCGTCTTTAGGACTGGACGATATCCATCGATCACGGTATGTTGATCGCGATCTTGTAAATAGACATAAATCTTATAGACATCCACATCAGCAATACTTAAATTTTTAGTCTCCGGGTCGTTTTGGACAACCTTCTTCATTTCATCGAGAGTCATCTTTATCCCTCCAATTTAGCAAGTTCTTGAATGTATTCATCCATCCAATCGGGTTCTTTGACAGAAACCCGTTGAACTTTCTTTCTTGATTCATACTGTGTTTCAAGCGATGATGAGTATTTAATGGCATCTTCAGTCGTTTGAACACCTTTATTCAACCAATCATGAAGCACTTTTTCCATGTAGTTGATATTCGGTAAGATACCTTCTTTATGCTTTAGCACCAACATGAGGATGACATTGATAATGCCTGGTTCAACTGCATTTCTCTCCAAGAGTTGAGTTGCTGTTTGTAGTGCCAATCCCTGTTGATCTGTTTTTGCGTACTTTTGAATGATTACTTGTGGTGCAACTTGATCAATCATCTGCGGTGACGTTTCTTTCTTCTTGACTGTTAACAATTGATTTTTGGTATCATAGTATAGTTTAGCTTTGAGATTGAGTTGAGCAAATGTTACCGATTTATTTGATCTACTAGCTGCTTCATAAATTTCAACCATATCTTGAACATCATATTGATAGACAAACGCAATCTTGCTGATTTGTTCTTTGAATTTTTCGTTTAAGAGTTGTGACGTTTTAAGTCTTTCTGGTAAGTGTTCAACGAATGCATCATAGTTAAACTTGTAATTGATGTGAGATCCACCATTGGTAGTTCTACCCTGCAGTGGGTGACTCACCGATAAAAGATTTAAACTCTTGAACTCATAGAGTTCATCAAACGATTTTGTGATGTTATCATAACCTTCTAAAGAGATGGCTTCCATCTTAAAGAGTTCGGTTAACAATAAGACGTTTTTCTCACCAATTTCGCTTTGAAGATATGATCCAAAGACGGTATCAACTAAGAAGCTTTTAGCTGTTAATGGTGCTTTCAATTGATAAATGTATTGATCTTCTTTTTGGTAGACGAATAAAAGGTTGACCGCTTCTAATCGATTTCTCATCTTTAAAAAATCAAGTTGTTTTAAGTTGAGTAAATCGAAGAGCTCTGAATGTGTATAACTCATTCGACCCGTCTTATTGACCAATTGATAGAAAGTGGTGTAAAGTGCGTGAGCTTCTAAACCAATAAGTGGCTGATAAAGAAGCGCTAATACTTTAAAATCAGCGGCGGACAAATCGGTTTGTGATTGAATTCGAAATTGGCTACTATTCTTCATCTTCTAAATGTTTTAGAAAATCTTTGATGGATGTTTTAAGATATTCGATTGATCCTGTATTATCGAAGATGACATCCGAAAGACTTTTCTTCTCCTCCAATGACATTTGACTGTTGATGCGCATATAAGCGTCTTCATAAGCAAGTTGATCACGGTTGATCAACCTTTTTAGTTGTGTCTCTTGGTCGACATAGACGAGACAAACAATATCCACTTGTTTTTGATATCCAACTTCCAAAAGAAGGGGCATATCAATCACAAGGTAGGGTTCGTTTGCATATTGTTTTTTCAATTCCTCAATCTGATAGAAAACTTTTGGATGAACAATGCGGTTCAGTTTTGCGCGTTTGAGATCATCTTGAAAAATGTCTATGGCAAGTTGTTTTTTACCCTTGCCATCCATTGAATAACCAAATGCTTCTTCAATTTCTTTAACCATATCGATATCCTGTTTCCATAGATTAGAGACGATTTCGTCACTATCGATAACAGGAATACCTAGTGATTTGAAGGTGTTTGATGCGGTTGATTTACCACTGGCGATGCCACCGGTTAATCCAATCAGATAGGGTTTATGTTTGACAGTTTGGACAGACATAGGTTCCACGTCCCTTTACTTTGATCTTTTGGATTTCATGACCACAAATTAAACAGGGTTGACCCTTTTTTGTGTGGACACAGAGTTCGTTTTGAAATCTGCCATGGATACCTTCCATCGCTTCAAACGTCCTAATTGTTGTTCCACCAAGCTGAATAGCTTTTTCAAGGATATAGCAAGCAGATTCAATCAATCGCTTTGCTTCATCTTTCGTGATATCAATACCTTTTCTCCTTGGGTGTATTCGTGCATGAAAGAGTGTTTCATCAACATAGATGTTTCCTAAACCACTGATGATGCGTTGATCCAATAATAGACCTTTGATCTCCGTGTTTTTCGTGTGAATCTTTTTGAAAAATACGCTTGGATCTTGTTGCCAGGGTTCATCAGCTATCGATTGATAAGGCTCTATTTGTTGATATGAATCCTTTGGATAAACATGCATCGTACCAAATTTCCTAACATCGTGATAGGTTAAAACTTGATCATTTGTTAGATAAAAGATGACATGTTCATGCTTGGATGGTATACTTCTCTTTTCTTTAAGATAAAATCTACCTTCCATGCGAAGATGTATGAGTAAAACATCTTTGTCAAAGACGATGAAGAGATGTTTTCCCTTACGTTCGATAGAAACAATTTTTTGGTTGATCAGGTTTTGAATAAAATATTCTTTATCCGTTTTGACGATTTTAGGATATCTAAGTTCTATCCTTTGGATCTTCTTTCCTACAATAAGCTTGCTTAACGATTGACGTATCGTTTCAACTTCTGGAAGTTCTGGCATATTTATCTATTTCAAATCATACCAAGTTGAACCCACATCACAAGATGTTTTTAGGTCAACTTTAAGTTTGATGGCTTGTTCCATCATCTTGGGTACGATTTCTTTCATTTCTTCAATTTCATCTTCTGGAACTTCTAAAATCAGTTCGTCGTGCACCTGTAGGAGTATGTGTGATTTCTTGTTGTTTTTCTTTAGGTAAGCATAGAGATCAACCATTGCCTTTTTTAGAATATCAGCGGCACTTCCCTGAATCGGAGCGTTCAGTGCAGTGCGTTCACCGAAGGAGCGCTGTGCGTAGACCGGTGATTTGAGTTCGGGAATGTAGCGTCTTCGCTTCATCATCGTTTCAACATATTCGTGTTCTTTTGCAAATTGAACGATATCTTCCATATAGGTCTTAATCTCTGGATAGATTGATAAATAGCGATCGATAAACGCTTGAGCTTCTTTCGGAGTCACTTTGATATCTTCAGATAGACTCCAAGCACCAATACCGTAGATAATACCAAAGTTTACCGCTTTAGCTGCACGTCTTTGATCAGATGTTACCTCTTCAACATGGAAGACGTCTTGTGCAGTTTTTGTATGAATATCTAAGTCATGGTTGAACGCATCGATTAAAGATTGAACGGTAGCCATTGAGGCTAACACACGCAGTTCAATCTGGGAATAGTCTGCACCTAAGAAAACATGGTTTTTTTCAGGAACAAACAGTTTTCTGATCTGTCTTCCTTCTTCACTACGGATCGGTATGTTTTGAAGATTGGGATCAAGTGAAGATAATCTACCTGTTGTTGTAAGTGCTTGCATGTAGATGGTATGGACTTTGCCATCTTCAAACAGGTTGGCTTTGATACCTTCGATATAGGTTGAGTACAGTTTGGTCAACTGACGATAATCTAATATTTTCTCAACAATGGGATGATGATCCTTTAATTCATTTAGCACTTCTGCGGATGTCGAATAACCTGTTTTTGTTTTCTTTCCATTGGGAAGATTGAGTCGATCAAATAAGATTTCACCGAGTTGTTTGGGAGATCCTATATTAAATGGTTCACCAGCAAGATCGATGATTTCCTCTTCAATCATTTGAATACGTTTTGATAAATCTTTGGCTTGCTTCTTTAGTTCTTCTTGATCAACGAGTAATCCTTTATATTCCATTTCAGCTAAAACCTCTGATAATGGAATCTCAAGATCGGTGAGTAAAGTGAGTTGTTCTTGATCTTTAAGCGTCTTGATCTGTGTTGGATAGAGTTCAAATATCGCTTTAGCCTTTGAAACGATGTGTCGTTCGTAGACTTCGCTCTCTGGAAGTCCTTTCTTCGCACCTCTACCATAAACGACATCATCATAGAGAATATCTTCATAGTTGAAGGCTGATACAATGCGCTTAAATTCCTCTTTCCCCAAATGGGAATTGATGAGATAGGCTGATAATAGTAGATCAAATGTGACGCCACATATGTCTAAACCAAGCCATAATAAGTAAACTTTGATGGCTTTAAAATCATAGACCCATTTGGTCATCTTATCATCTTGTAGATAAGATTTGAAGACAGTTGAATTTAGCGCAAATGAAGGCGTTAGGTAGTAATAATCTTTTTCATTTGCAATACCTATACCCCAAAGGGTTGCTTTATGATAGTTATAATCTGAAAACTCAAAATGAAGAGCCATATTGTCTTTTAGAATAGATTTGAGTTTCTTCTCATCTTTGATGACTTCATAATTCCATTCTGCTTTTTTTTCATCTGGCGATTCCATTTTTTTAACAAAGACATGGAGATCAAGCGATTGGAAAAATGACATAAGCTCCTGGGATTTCGTTGGTTGTTTTGACAAATCATGAATTGTTAAATCAAATTCACCAGCTGTATCGATAGTTACTAGTTCCTTGCTCATTATAGCAAGATGCTCGTTTTCACGAATGTTTTCTCCAAGTTTACCTTTAATCTCATCTTTATGACTGAGCACTTCTTCGAGTGTATGATACTGTTGTAAAAGTTTAACCGCTGTCTTTTCACCTACACCGGGTATTCCTGGTATATTATCCGAAGGATCTCCCATCAATGACTTGAGATCAATCATTTGTTCATGGGTTAAGCCATAGGTTTCTAAAAGGGCTTTGGGTGTAAAGGAATGAACTTCTGTCATCCCTTTCTTCAAGAGGTGAACTGTTATGTGATCGTCAACTAATTGCAGTAAATCTCTATCGCTTGAATATACACTGACATCAATACCTTCCGAAGCAGCATTTTTAGCCATGGTGCCAATAATATCGTCTGCTTCATAGCCCGGCTTAGAGTAAGCCTTAACACCTGATAATTCGATATAGTTATGAATGAGTGGAATTTGTTGCGCAAGTTCTTCAGGCATTTTAACACGACCTGCTTTATAGCCTTCATATGCGAGATGTCTTTTGGTCGGTTCTTTGGTGTCAAATGCAACTAATACGTCTGTCACTTCTTCGGTGACGATTTTTTCAAACATGCCCACAAAAGCAAAAACAGCATTTGTATAAATGCCTGATGCGGTCTGCATCAGTTTCGCTCCTGGATACGCGGTTGCATAGTACGCGCGAAACAAAATGGAATTTCCATCGATGAGAACCAATTTCTTCATGTCATACTCCCCTTTTCCTATATTATATAACCTTATGGTTTTAAACTTTTCCACAATGTTTGTGGAGAAAAAAAAGGGTCATCTCACCCTGAATTGACCCTTGTTTTTTCCTTTACCCTTTTTTACCTTTTGTTGACCCATCAACTTCGTTGGATTTTTTTGTAAACCTTCGAGTTGACGTTCATCCATGTTCATCATGTTCTTCATCATTTTCTTCTGTGCATCAAGGGATTGTCTCAACCGATTGAGGTCAGCAACACTCATCCCAGCACCTCTTGCGATACGTTCTCTTCGTCTCGATGATGAATCCACAAGTTTGGGGTCTTTTCGTTCATGTTCAGTCATCGATGAAATAAGTGCAGACATTTTATCAAACTGCTTATCATCAACTTGAGACATAGCCTGTTTAACTTGTCCAAGACCAGGCATAAAGCCAAGTATTTTTGATATGGAACCCATCCGTTTGATCATTTTAAACTGCTTCATGAGATCGTTGTAGTTAAAGGTATCACTCATCAGTTTTTCCATCATACTTTTTGCTTCATCTTCATCGATTGCATCGGTTGCTTTTTCAATCAATGTTAAGACATCACCCATCCCAAGAATGCGTGAAGCCATACGTTCAGGATGAAACACTTCAAATGTGTCCATTTTTTCACCGGATGATGCAAACTTAATCGGTATACCAGATACTTCTTTAATTGAGAGTGCTGCACCACCTCTTGTATCACCATCAAGTTTGGTTAAAATGGCTCCAGTAGCCTCTAGTTGGTCATGAAATGACTTGCAAATATTTGCTGCATCTTGACCGGTCATGGCATCTACTGTTAATAGAATTTCATTGGGTTTGACGATGGCTTTGACATCGATTAACTCTTGCATCATCTTTTCATCAATATGGAGTCTACCTGCAGTATCGATTATGACAACGTCATATTTCTTTTCTTTAGCATATGCAAGACCATTTTTAACGATTGTTTTTGCATCAATCTGTCCCTGTTCAAAAACTTCCACACTAATCTGTTTACCAATCGTCTGTAACTGTTCGATGGCAGCGGGTCGATAGACGTCTGCTGCAATGAGCAACACCGATTTTTTATCTGTTTTTCTGATGTGAACAGCGAGTTTACCAATGGCTGTTGTCTTACCAGAACCCTGTAATCCAATGGTCATGATTGACGTTAAACCTGAAAGGTTATAGCGAATGCCTTCAGCATCTTCACCCATGACACGTTTGAGTTCGTCATGAACAATTTTTACGACCTGTTGTCCAGGATTCAATCCTTTGAGTATCTTTTCACCGATAGCTTGTTCCTTAATATTTGCGATAAACTGTTTAACGACTTTGAAGTTGACATCGGCTTCAAGCAAAGAAAGACGCACTTCGCGCATCATTTCATCGATATCTTTTTCAGTTAAATAGCCACGTCCCGTCAAGCGACGCATAGCCATTTGCAGACGTGATGATAGTGAATTTTCAGCCATTATTCATCCAACTTTCTGAGCTTTTCAAGTAATTCTTTATTTGCTTCTTGATCCAAAGATTCAAGTAGAGATGCTCTTTGTTTTTTCTTTTCTAAAAGATGAAGAGTATTTTCATAGAAAATAAGATGGTCTTCTACTTTCTTTAAGTGATCAAATACTGCATTTCTGCTCACGTCAAAAACCTCTGCGATTTCTTGAAGTGAATAGTCTTCAAAATAGTAGAGTTTGAAGTAACTGATTTGTTTTTCTGTCAGCAACTTTGAGTAGAGATCAAACAGCTGATTTAACCACTCTTTTTTTTCAAATGATTCCATAGGACTCCTAAAAGAATTCTCTAAATAATCCGTAAATATATTCCTCAATATCAAATTGAACAAGATCGTCTATCTTTTCACCTAATCCAACATATTTAATCGGTAAATGATAGATATGTCTGATAGCAAGAACGATACCGCCCTTAGCTGTTCCATCTAATTTGGTTAAAATAATACCCGTAACATCGGTAGCTTCCTTGAATACTTCAGCTTGACGCATGCCATTTTGACCTGTGGTAGCATCGATAACAAGTAGTGTCTCTTGAGGTGCGTTGGGTAATGTTTTTTGAATGACTCTTTTCATTTTTGAAAGTTCATTCATTAAATTGACTTTTGTCTGCAGACGACCTGCAGTATCGATTAAAACAACATCTATATGCTCTTTTTTTGCTCTCTCAAGTGCATCATAGATGACAGAAGATGGATCTGATCCAGCTTCTTTAGCATAAACAGGTGTTTGACTCCGCTTTCCCCATTCGATGAGTTGATCGATGGCACCTGCTCTAAAGGTATCACCTGCAACAAGCATGACTTTCTTACCCTCATTTTGAAACTGTTTAGCCAGTTTACCGATGGAAGTCGTTTTACCCACACCATTGACGCCTACAAAGAGATAGACGTTAATCTCACCTTCCATATAATTGAGATCTGTTTGTACTATTTCACCTTTGAGATAGATTTCAAACATCTTATCAACGATAATCTCTGCTAAATCATTGGGATCCAAAAGTTGTTTAAGTGACACTTCTTTCTTAAGTTCATCGATAAAAAAGATGACAGTATCGATACCGATATCCGCCTTAATAAACAATTCTTCGAGTGCATCGAACAAATCATCATCGATTTGATTTGAACGTGCGAGTAATTGTTTGAGATTGCCAAAGTTTTCTTTTGTCTTATGTAGACCTAACTGATAGCGTTCATTGGTTGGTTTTTTCTTAAACAGTTTACTAAACAGTCCCATAGATTCACTCCTAATCCTGCATTATTATACCATGTAAAAAAGAAAACCGAAAGTTATTCTTTCGGCAATTTCTTAACAAAACTTAACAGTTCATCGAAGTTTAGGTGTTGACTCATTTCATCAACATACTCGAGGTAGATGATGCGTCTGTTCTCGTCCAAAACGAATACAGATCGCGCTTGAAGTCTGAGTTCTTTAATATCTGTGCCATATTTTGTTGCAAAATCTAAATCAATATGGTCCGAGAGTGTAATGACATTGGATAAACCTGCGTTTCCACACCAACGTGCTTGAGCAAAGGGTAAATCATTACTGATCGTTAATACGGTGACATCCTGACGTTCAGCCAGTTCACTGTTCACGGTACGAGCTTGTAAATCACATACGGTTGTATCGAGGGATGGTACAACGTTTAAGATAACATAACGTGTCTTGTAATCTTTAAGTTTTTTCGTTTCACCTTTAATGTTTAATGCATGAAAATCTGGAGCTAAATCGCCAACTTTTTTTGTTTCACCAAGCAGTGTAATTGGCTTTCCTTTGAATGTTTTCATAGGTATCCTTCCTTTTTCATTATTCCTCTCTATTATACCATATTCACTCTGATGTCTATCAAAATGTGATCCCCCTCCATGTTGGAAGGGGGACCATTTAGGGGATTTTTGTGTGCGAAGCACACGTCAATAGGGGATAAGTAGCATCCTTTGTTGGATGCAAGAATATATTAACACTATCGATGTGCTTTGTAAAGTATTTATGTAATCTTAATCTTTTTTCACATATTTACAGGATGGAAAGCCTGAACACGCGGTAAACTCACCATATCTGGATTTTCTAATAACGAGTGGTTTACCACAGATGGGACACATTTCACCAGTTGTTTTGGGTCCTATCTTTTTCATATGTTCAAAAGCATAGTCAACCATTGGAACGAAACTGTTGTAGAAACGGGATATGAGATGTGATCCCTTTTGTTTACCATCAGCGATCTCGTCTAAGACTGTTTCCATTTTGGATGTGTATTCGACATTAATGATTTTATTAAAAAATTGATCGAGTTGTTCAACAGTGAGTATTCCCTGTTTGGTTGGTTTAAATCTCTTTTCAATCACTTCAACGTAATCGCGATTTCGTAGGGTTTGAATGATTTGAGCATACGTTGAGGGTCTACCAATACCTTGAGCTTCAAGTTCTTTAATTAAGGTTGCTTCTGAATATCTCGTTGGAGGTGTTGTAACCTTTTCATGCGCAATCACATCTTTTGCATCGATGAATTGTCCTAATTCAAAGTGTGGTAATACCTTATCTTTTTGCTTTTGTTCATTAAACATGCGTAGATGCCCATCAAATCGTTCGACACTTCCTTCAGTTGTATACGTGTGTCCACTTGATTCAAATGTCACCTTGGTCACATCATAGATAGCTGGTGCCATGAGTGATGCAACGGTTCGTTGATAAATGCGACGATACAGTTTAAGTTCTTCTTTTGTTAAATATCTTTCCATCATCTCTGGCGTTCTCTTGAGGGATGTGGGTCGGATAGCTTCGTGTGCATCCTGTGCATTTTCTTTTGTGGTTACACGATATTTTCCAGCATATTTCAAACCGAAGTTTTCTTCAATATATGCTTGTGCTTCTTCAACAAAGGGTTGAGCTAAACGTGTTGAATCTGTACGCATGTACGTGATGAGTCCTACAAGTTCACCGTCTATTTCCTTACCTTCATAGAGCGCTTGAGCAACCATCATTGCCCGAGTAGCACTCATGTAGAGTTGACTGGATGCGTCCTGTTGAAGTGTCGAGGTAATAAAGGGAGGTTTCGGTTGACGTTTGGATTCTCTTTTTTGAATATCACTGATAACAAATGGATTATTTGAAGACTTTACAATTTCATTGGCTTCATCTTTGGATAAGCTTTTTTTTTCTGGTATCACATAATCTGCACTAAATGTGACAAACTGAGCTTCAATTTCATAGTAGGTTTCTGGTATAAATGCATCAATTTCTTTCTCAAGATCAACGATCAGTTTGAGCGCAACCGATTGTACACGACCCGCTGATTTTGATTTAATCTTTGATTGAAGAAGTTTGGATAGTTTAAAACCAATAATACGATCTAATATACGTCTAGCTTCTTGTGAATAAACAAGATGTTGATCAATCGGTCGTGGATGAAGCATCGCTTCAGTAACTGCTTGTTTCGTTATTTCTCTAAAGACGACACGATTGGGTTGTTCTGGATCTAATCCAAGGATTTCTGCAAGATGCCATCCGATGGCTTCTCCTTCTCTATCAGGGTCAGTAGCAATCAATACATCTTTCCCTTTTGCCTTACTCTTTAGTTCGTTTACAAGTGCTATTTTGCCTTTAATCAGTTGATAATTTGGCTTGAAGTGATTGTTGATATCGAGTCCAAGTCCATCCACACCGGTCGTAGCTAAATCCCTAATGTGCCCCTTTGAAGATAAAACAAGCACATCCTTACCGACGTAGCTCTGTATGGTTTTTGATTTAGATGGTGATTCGACGATGATTAGTTTTTTTGCCAAGATATCACTCCGTTTCCATATCAATTATAGTGTAATCATCTCAATTGTCAAGTTAAAAGATAATGTCTTTTTTCTATATATATTTTGAAAATATATATCTTTTTTTACCTACTTTATCATAAAACGTTTTCAGCTCATTTACTTTCTATATATATATTCTTTTGTGAATGAAAATAAAAAAAGGGTGAATCACCCTTGTTGATTATCACTGAATAAATTAGGTCTCAACATCGATTTGATTGGTTCATAGGTCTTTCTGTGTATCGGTGTGATTCCATAGGTTTTTATCGCATCAATATGTTCTCTTGTCGGGTATCCTTTGTGTTTTGCAAAACCATAATTTGGAAACAATTTATCCATTTCAATCATGTAAGCATCACGTGTTGTCTTGGCAATGATGGATGCAGCAGCTATCGAAACCGATTTTTCATCACCTTTGATAATCGAGGTCATGGGAATATCGATTTCCATGGGCATAGCATCGGTTAATATATAATCGGGTCTAACTTTGAGTTGATCAATTGCTGATAACATGGCTTCTCTGCTCGCACGATAGATATTGATTAAATCAATTTCCTCCACGGATGAAATACCGATACCGATAGCTAGAGCTTGATGTTTTATTTCTTCTAGAGCAAGCTCTCTTTGTTTTTCAGTGAGCTGTTTTGAATCATTAACATATTGAAATGTAGCGTCCTTTCTTAAGATGACTGCAGCTGCAACCACAGGACCTGCGAGTGGACCTCTACCTGCTTCATCTACACCAGCAATCGTTTGGATTCCCTTTTGATAGAGTTCCTTTTCATAGTGATACATCTTCAAATCGGTCAAATGAAAGTCCTCCTAATTGGTTGTTTCGAATATCGGTTAAGATGATTTTGTAGATGCGTTCCAAATCAAGTTCTCCACCTTTTAGTAAACAACCTCTCATCACACCTATATGTTCAAGCATTTCATGAGCATCCATAGCTTGATCAATCGTATAGCGATTTTTTAGTTTTTCAGGGTAAAACTCTTTTAAAAAGGACAGTGCGTACATCACGATATCATCTTCAGGTAAAATTCGATCTTTTATCGCACCTGTGATGGCTAAATGATATCCCACCTTGGGATCATCGAACTTAGGCCATAAAACACCTGGTGTATCGAGCAGTTCAAAGTCATCACCTAACTTAATCCATTGTTGACTCTTCGTCACGCCTGGTGTGTTCGCTGTTTTGGTTGCTGATGATTTGGATAGCTTGTTAATCAATGTCGATTTGCCCACGTTGGGTATACCTAAAATCATACATCTTAGTGCACGTCTTTTTAAACCTTTTTGTTTTTCTCTTTCCAATTTATCCTTTAAGATAACTTCTGCTAAGGGACGTATTTTTTGAACGTTTTTTCCTGAAACTGCATCAATCTTTAAGGTGTGATATCCTTTTTGTTGATAGGACTTGATATATTGGTTAGTTATCTGATTATCAGCTAAATCCATCTTGTTAAATAAAATCATCATCGGTTTATGTTCAATGATTTTATGAAGTTCAGGATTCATAGACGCATAAGGTATTCTTGCATCAAGTAAAACAAAAACGATATCCATTAACTTGATTTTAGCTTTGATTTCGCGAAGCGATTTAAACATATGACCTGGAAACCATTGGATCTGTTTTGCTTTCATCTGATACCTCCTATGGGCCATATTCTAAAGACAGCTTTTCCCACGATGTTATCATGATGAATGGCTCCGATGTCACTCGATCTCGAGTCAATCGAATTATTGGCATTATCACCAAAAACTAAAAAGTAGTTTTCGATAAGCTTTTCATCTTCAAGTGTTTCTTCAATTTTAGCTTTTCCAAGTTCATCGATCTCATAGAAGAGATCGAGTGGTGATTTAGGAAATTCACCATTGATTTGGACTCTATAGAGATGATTGCCCATATCATAAAACCTGATGGTATCACCAGGTACGGCTTGTATGCGTTTAATATAATAAGTTTCTTCATCTATTTTTACGATAACAACATCTTGGTTTTCTGGTTCATATTGAAAATGATAAATGAGTACGCGATGTCCTTCTTCAAGTGTTGGAGACATTGATGAATACTTGACAACCGATGGTAGGACAATAAACATAAAAACTAAGAATATCCCCATCATACTGATGCTTAAAAATGTAAACCAGTCCAATATCTCAAATCGCCATTTTGCCCAAAAACCAGCGGATATATCGCGTTGATGTTTAACCTCTTTGATCGATAAAACAACCGAACCAATAGAGACCAACATCGCAATGACAAAACCTACCATCGCCCATGGAAGAACGAGTCTTGTCACGTTTAGTGCATAAAAAATGATGGTTAACATCATAAAGATTACGGTGATAATCAATGTTTGATAAGCTTTCTTTACGGTCATGCCAGCCATCCTTTTTTCTATAGAATCTCTTGTAGAATATCCTCGAGTTCGGTCGGTGTAACTAAAACTTCGCGCGCTTTGGTTCCCTGTCCTTTTGAAACGATATCGTATTGTTCCATCATATCAAAGAGTTGTTGAGCACGGTTAAATCCAATACCAAATTCCTTTTGAATCGTATTAATTGATGCACTACCTGTGCTCACAACGTGACGTGCAACATCACTGAAAAGATCATCGGTGATGATTGTTTTGTTTTTTAACTGTTGTTTGAGTGCATCATGTTCAAAGATATAATCTGTTGATGATTGATTGCGAATAAAGTCAGTCACTGCATAGATTTCTTCATCAGGAATATAAGCTCCTTGGAGACGATGTGTACGATCTGCACGTTTGAGAAGCATATCACCTTTACCTAATAGCGTTTCCGCTCCTGCTCCATCTAAGATGGTCGTTGAGTCAACAAAAGAAGATACCTTAAACGCGATACGAGCTGGTATGTTTGATTTAATGGTTCCTTTAACAACATCCGTTGTTGGTCTCTGTGTTGCGACTAAAAGATGGATACCTGCTGCTCTTGCTTTTTGTGTCAGTCTTTGGATTGCATCTTCAACATCGTGAGGAGCAACCATCATCAAGTCTGCAAGCTCATCAATAACGATGACGATATAAGGCATTTTAGGATGATCGACTAATCCACGACGCACATTATCATTAAATGATTTGATGTCTCTTGCTCTGCTACCTGCAAATGTTTGATATCGCTTTTCCATTTCATTGACAGCCCAGTTGAGTGCTGCTGCTGCCATTTTCACATCAGTGATGACTGGAGTTACCAAATGTGGTAAATCATTATAGGGTGTAAGTTCAACCATCTTGGGGTCAATTAATATTAGTTTTAAATCCTCAGGTGAGTTCTTAATGAGCAAGCTGACAAGTACTGTATTAACACATACAGATTTACCACTGTTGGTTGCTCCTGCGATGAGTCCATGAGGCATCGCTTGTATGTCAACATAGATGTTTTCTCCATCGATATCGACACCAAGTGCTACTTTGAGAGGATGTTCTTTATCATCCATAAAATCTTTGGTATCAACCACGTTACCAAATGCAACGATTTCAGTCTTTACGTTAGGAACCTCAATACCTACATAAGGTTTTCCAGGAATAGGAGCTTCAATACGAATCGACTTTGACGCAAGATTCATCATTAAGTTTTCTTGAATCGAGGTGACACGCTTCACATTGACACCTGGTTCAAGCGCAATTTCATAGCGTGTAACGGTAGGTCCTTTTTTCGATCCAGAGACTTCACCTTCTACACCAAATTGATTGAGTGTTGAATTAATGACATCGATTTGATCGAGTAACCATTGTGGTTTTTCATTGAGATCTCGATCTTTCTTTGAGAATAGTGTAACTGGTGGATACAAATAGTGTTGATCCTGACTAGGTGTATACGTTGGTTGTTCATCAAAAATATCTTCTTGTTCATCCTCAAAAGATCTTGTGCCAAAATCAGAACTAACGATCGGCTTTTCTGTTTGAGGTCTACGATAGGTTTCAACAACTGGTTCATGGTCCATTGGTTTTTCTTCCATCACGGGAGGAACATACGCAACGGTTCTCTTGGGTTCATTAATGGTTTTGAAAGGTATGGGATCTTCATCTTTCTTTCTAACTTCTTGTTGCATTTTCCCAATCGGTTTGATAACCTTTTTTTCTTCTTTTTCCTCTTTTTGTTGTTCAAGACCTGGTGTGTATGTTGAAGGTCCAAAGTAATCTTCTCTCGTCTTCATTGAAACAATATTGGTAAACTCATAGTATTTATTACCATGCTTTTTAATCGCTTCTTCTTCAGAGAGTTTAGGTTTCGTCCTAAATGCGTCAAAGCGTCTTGTCGTATCTCCTGTATTTTTTACTGTAAAAGGTACGGTCACCACATCTTTAACACTGCGACCAAAGATCGGAGATACAAATCTGCTTTTCTGATATTTTGTTTTTCCACGAATGCCTTCTAGTTTAACGAATTGATAGATGACAAAAGGATCTTTTTCAAGATTTAATTCAGGAGTAGCTTTTGCTCTTTTCATTTTACTCATCCCCTTGTTCATAATCATGCTTTATCTCTTTTTGTAGATCACTATAGAGTGCTTCAACATCCATGTCGATGGTTTTTTCTTCGTTAAATACTTTTTTACTGTAAATCTTGTAGGTTTCTTCACCTGTAATTTTGATTAAAGCAATACCGATATGTATACTGATAATCTGAAGCGCTACCTCTTTGGTAAATCTTCTCACCCAATAAACGGGATTGACTGCATTCAGTATCGCACCGGCTGCTTTGGTGACACCTTTATATTTTTTTGCTGTTTTGACAACAACATTCTTCTCAATCTTGTTTTTTACCTCGTTCATTTCAACAATTTTAGCGAGTGTCCATCCACGGGTTAATCTAAGGATTCGAGACGATTGCATCAATTCTTGAAAGCGATCCGTGATGTAGTGATTGAGCATGAGCGTTTCATCAACAGTGAGTTCAAGGTACGGATATTTTGATTTCGGATAAAACTTTTTAGCAATATCCATAGAAAGCTCACGATTGACTTCAAGAAGATGCTTACCGTAGCCTACACTTTCTCTTTCATCCTTATTTTTAAATAATTTGATGGCGTCTTGAATGAGCCATTTGATTTCTTCTTCATCGATGTCTTGTTCATCAACTTTTCGAAGTTGCAAACCTTTATTCACACTTTTTAATACAGCGTAAACATAGATGAGGAGTAAAGCAAAAAAACCAAAACTGATACCGATTAAAAAACTAATCAATGATGATAGATCAAAACGAATAGGTCCTAGGTTGAGTAAAACGTCCATTGTGCCTTTCCTCCTACCGTATATTATAACACGGTCTTTATACAAATCATGCTATCTGCCATAAAAGTTTGCATGATGATTGAGTTCGCTCAATCAATTTTTTAAATTGATAACTCTGGATGTAGATTATTCACTCACTTATTTTCAATCATCCATTCATTCATTTTCAGTAACTTTTACTTGATTAAATTTCACTTTGTGGGATAATAGTCTCGAGGTGTTTTTATGAAGTATTTAATTGCGTGTGATCTCGATGGGACAACCCTCAATAGACAAGGTGAACTCACACAAAAAACCATCCAAGTTTTAAGACATTTAAAAAAAGAAGGACATTTGATTGTCCTAGCAACCGGTAGACCTTACAATGGTGCTATTGGAAAATATGAAGAAATAGGGCTCGATACACCACTGATTACAGATAACGGTGGATCCATTGAAAATCCGATGGATTCTGCATTCGCAAAGCAAAGAACTTATATTCCCGTTCATATGATGCACAAGCTCTTTACCTTTGCTAAAGATATGATTATATCCTCGTTTTTTTCCATAGATGATGTTGTCTATGCTTATAAATACGACAAAAAGCTTGAGGAATTCTTCAGTGGAATTCATAGTGATCGCGTGGTCGAAGGTGACTACACAGATTTCCAAGTTGAACCCACAGGTATGGTGTTTTTAATTCAGTCAGATAAACAGGAACCTTTTGAATCCTATATTCAAGAACAATTCGGACATACACTTTCTCAAAGACTATGGGGTGTTGAAAACGGATATGCTGTGTATGAAGTTTATTTAAAGCACGTTTCCAAAGCATCAGCCATCAAGTATTTACTCGATTACTATCAACTTCCTAATGAGCAATGGATTGCTTTAGGAGATGGTATCAATGATGTTGAGATGATCAGAGATGCTCATGTGGGGGTTGCAATGAAAAATGGAGTAAAGGAACTCCATGAGGTTGCAGATATTATCACAGAAGAAACGCATGATGAAGAAGCGGTTGCTCAGTTCTTAATTCAATTTTTCAATCTTGAAGACTTTCGCTAGAGAGTCTTCTTTTTTTACTAAAAAAGACATCAACGATGTCTTTTGATTGAGCGTGTCTTGCTGTAAATGAAATGCTACAAACTTCCCACTTGATGTGTTCATTTTGCAACATACTTTATATTTGATGTGTTGATTTTGCAACAAACTCAATAGTTCCTGTGTTAATAATGCTGCATACTTTTATAGATTTGTGTAGATTATACAAATATGCTCTTATTAGGCTTAAATAGAATCATAAGTATTAATCATTTCAACTTTATCAATTCTTCCCATCAATTTATAAATTTTTTTCCACTCTCTTAATGATTGTAGTGGAATTTTTATTCCATCAAATTCTATCTCTTCAAGCTCATGATTTTTTTCTAATGGGAAGTAGTATTCTTTATTATCACTAATAATTATAAAACCAGCAATAACGTCTACTTCTACTTCATCTATTTTAAACTCTAAAAAGCGCTTTGTTTTAAAACTCTTATGAGGATTTACAGGTTCTAATGTACCTAATTCTAATAACAAAATTTTCAACTGTTCCACATCTTCTTCACTTACCATGATATCTATATCATTAAAATTTTTAGAAATTCCTTTTAAAAATAATAACGTCGA
>JAVEVJ010000029.1:0-14885 GCA_034005105.1 Acholeplasmataceae bacterium
GACACTTGAATGGAAAACAGTTTTAACAACAGAAGACATTTACGACTACGTTGAAGCTGCATATCCTACAGGATTCCAGTTTGAACACGTAACAACTCCTGATGGATTCACATTCTATGATATGAGTGGTGGTTCAGTAGATGGTGGATGGTTACAATTACCTCTACACTTTAGATCAGATAATGAACAACAGATTATGTGGAATCAAGTTAGACTTGAAAGTACTGCATCATCATTCCGTACACCTGTAACATTTGTTGATAGTAGCGGTGCAACTCGTCTTGCAAATAGCCAGTTTAATACCAATTTACAAGATGCGATGAAGATTTCTGTCAGAGGAATTATTGATAGAACAGAACCTATGACATATGGCGTCACTGCGTATGAAAATATTACAACCGGTACATATTCAGGTGGTTGGAATGATCAAGATTTAAGAGGTACTACTGAACCTTTTGAAACCGTTGATGAATTCGGTGATCCAGTTATTATCGATAGATACATTGGTGTTAATGGTGCACAAAACTTCTATTTCAGATCAACAAGTACACTTCCAGGTGAAGAAGTTGAACCTAACGGAGCATCTGCTGCAGTTGACACTGTTGCTACTGTAACAGCTATCACAGAACATTTAGTACTTCAAATGGCAAGTGGACAAACAGCAATCGCTGATGCTGAATACTATGGTACAGTCATGGTTTATATTTGGTTTGAAGGTTGGGATGCAGAAGCATACAACGGATTACTCGGCAGAATTATTACGATTGGTCTAAGATTTGGTGTTTAATCAAGTCAAATTGTAGTATAATATTAGTAACGCATTCTAGTCAGGGAAGGTGTACTATAGTACACCTCCCCATCCTCACGGATGATACTAGAATTGATAAGTGAGGAGTTCCATGAAAAAGGAAAGTACTAAGAAAGTTGCTAAGGTTCTAAAGATTACACTCAATGTATTCTTTTATGCTGTTGTCGTTTTGTTGATGCTCTTTTCATTTGCGAATATGAAGCTCAAACAAAAAGATGACATCGCCAATTTATTTGGTCGAGGTTTTTTAACGGTTTTAACAGATTCTATGGCTGGTGACAATGAGGACTCATTTACACCACAAGATGTTATCTTTGTCAATTTGCTCAATGAGAAATCAAGAGCAAACATCAAAGTAGGTGACATCGTCACATACTTCAAGATGGATATTGAGATCGAAACAGAAAGTGGAACTATTGAAACCCAGGGGTTTATTACCCACCGTGTTGTAGAAATTATTCCGATGGACAATGAAACATTCCTAGTCACCCAAGGTGATAAAGATGGTGCTCCATTAGATGATCCTATAAACGTTAAGGAAGCATTAGCAGTCTATACAGGAAAATGGATTGGTGCAGGTGATGCACTCAAATATGTTCAAACACCTGTTGGGTTTGCACTGTTTGTAATTCTTCCCGTAGCACTTATATTGATTGTAGAAGCTGTCTTTCTCGTTCGCAATATCATTATCGTTAACAACGATAAGATCAAGACCAAATATCAAGGTTCAACTGAACCATCAACATTCGATGTTGAAGCTGAAAAAGAACGTATTAGACAACAGATTTTAGCAGAAATGAAACAGCAAGAAGAGGCTAATAAAGACAAATCGTAAGACCTTTGAGGAGTTCATATGGTAGAATTTGCTCGATACTATATCAACTTCATCAGAGAATTTTTTGCCAATATCGGTGCATTTTTCAAGCGATTGTTTGAAGCATTTACCGGTTTGTTCTTTGATGGTGTTGCCGAATTTTTTAGAAATTTCATCCAGGCAAGTTCCAACTTCACATTACTAGATTGGGTAATGTCTTTTCTCGTTCTGATGGTCAATTTGGCATTTATTGTCTTCCTTGTTTTAAAAGTTTATCAACTTTTAAGACGTTATTTTAAATTCGCGCGCACGGAAATAGAAAAAGACGAGTTATTAGAAGAGATTAGTTTCTTGAATCAAAAGACAGTTGAACTCATCGATGAGAAAAATAAGATCTTAGCGATGAAGGTCTCAACACTCGGTGGTGGTCTCGGAGAAATGGACCGCGACAAAGAACTAAGTGACGCTGAAGAAGAGGACGAGGAAGTAGGTCCTTCACGTTTTACGAAGTTGATTCACGTTGACCGTGATTATGAAAACATGGTGACTGCAATCCATATGAAGGACGAGGATATGATCAATCTAAACGAACTCGTCAAACGTTTTATCAATTTTGCAGCTTCCAGACTTGGTTTATTCTACGACAAAAAGATTATTTCAGCATTCTTTGCCGGCATGGCATCGTCCAAGACAATGATTTTGGAAGGGATATCTGGTACTGGTAAAACATCACTTCCTTATGCCATGGGTAAATTTTTTGGAAATGATGCTGACATCATTGCTGTACAACCGTCATGGAGAGATCGAGCAGAAATGATTGGTTACCTAAATGAGTTTACGAAAAAGTTTAATGAAACTGACTTTCTTAAGGCCATATATGAAACGACCTATCGAGATGATGTTTGCTTAGTCGTACTTGATGAAATGAACTTGGCCAGAGTTGAATACTACTTTGCAGAACTCTTATCGATGCTTGAAATGCCAGATCCTGATGCATGGCTCATCGATATCGTTCCAGATACACAACCTGGAGATCCTAAACATATCACCAACGGTAAAATTTTACTACCACAAAACGTGTGGTTTGTTGGTACAGCCAATAAAGATGACTCAACCTTCACCATCACAGACAAGGTCTATGACCGTGCAACACCAATTATCATTAACACCAAAGCAGCTTATATCGATGCACCAGATACACCGGGTGTAACGATGTCAAACGACTATTTGATGGATTTATTTATGCAAGCTACCAAGGATTATCCACTATCTCTCAAGGCAATGGAAAATCTTGAAAAGCTTGATAGTTTCATTACCAAAGCATTTAAAGTCACGTTTGGTAACCGTATCATGAAACAGATCAGAGCATTTGTTCCAGTCTTTGTAGCGTGTGGTAACACTGAAAATGAAGCACTTGATTACATGGTAGCAAGAAAGATTTTTAGAAAGTTTGAAAGTTTAAACTTACCGTTCTTGCAAGATGAAATCAATGAATTATCACAACTCATTGACCGTCTGTTTGGTAAAAATGGATTTGTTGAATGTCAAGATTTCTTAACGACGATTAAGAAGCAATTCTAGATTAAGGAGCGATTATGAAAAAGGTAAGTGACCTTCGGAAATTTCATGAACAACTCAATCAAGCTTTCTACGATCTTGAAAGAGAAGAGGAATTCCCTAATCACTTTTACCAAGCCCTCCTATCTGGAGAAAACGAAATATATCAGAAGAGTATTCAGGAATCCAAGGTTTTTCACGAAGATTGGATAGAAACGATTGAATCCTATTTTTCCAGCTTGGACAAGATTACGCGCGATCCCAAATCAGGACTTAAATACCTGCAAGAAGTCGTACAGATTGAAAAAGCAAAGAAGGTTAACAGTGATTCCATCCGGCACTTAGCAGCAAACACTCAGCTCATTAAAGAAGTTCGAGGACGTGATGTCATTCCTAAACAAATTTTAACGACACAAGCTGAGATTGAATATGCCATCTATGAGAACCGGTTTATTAAAACACTCGTCGATCGCTTATTCGATTTTGTTAATCGCCGTTATGATTTGGTTAAGTCCAATGTGGAAACCCACAACAACAAATATTTTAATTTGAAATCAACTTTCGACATCAGAGAATCAAAGATTAATCTTGAAGTCGATTTGAAAATACAAGACACCATCGATGATGACCTTTTAGCTAAAGCAAATCATGAATTGCTCACACGCATTCAGTCATTACTCAAACGAGTCAATGCCATTCGTGTGTCACCGTTCATGGAAGGATTGAAGCAAGCTAAACCAATCATTCCACCGATTATGAAGACATCCATTATTCTTAAGAATGTCGATTATAATAACTGTTATAACCTATGGTTATATTTGGATAAGTATAATTTATTAAACTTTGATGTCGATATCAAAGAACAAAATCTCACGTTAGATAGATATTATTTAAGAAATGTCTATCAGACCGCATTAACCGCATTTACAAACGTCTATGGTAATCAGAAGGCTCTTGAGGATCACTATCAGTATTTGGATGTAGCCGAATATAAACGAAAGAGTCCTAAAATGGTCAAGAAGAGTCTCAATGAACTCATGACTAGTGCGGATCCCTATACCATGGAAGATAATCAGATCAACCAGTTCTTCCTTGAACAAAATAAAAAGATCCTTCAGGGACGAATTGATGAGGCCATGGAAGAATCTTCAAGCTATGATGTAGCTCTGCGAAAAGCACTCAGAGATACCATTGCGATATCGAATGCACTCTTTAAAGATTTCTTCGAACTTGAAGATGATATGGATCGTGAAGATTTATTCTTCTCACGCATGGTTAAACAAGACTTAGATCACGAATTGCTTAAGGCCAAGGATCGCGCACGTGTAGCGCGCATCATACGCGAGACCAAAGAAGTCGATTACAATAATGCGATTCGCTTAGAAAAACGCATGTTAAAAGACATTGTCAATGTCAACAAGGAAATTCAAAAGGGTCTTAAGAAACGTGCCATTGAGGAAGCGAAGAAAAAGGCAATTGAAGAGCGTATCAAGCATGAGCGAAAGAATCTTGAGAAGAATCAACTAGCACTTACGGAATACCTTGAGTTTGTTGCAGAACAGAAAAAACTTCTCCAAGAAGATTCACGTGAAATGCAAGAAAAGATTAGATTAGAAGAAAAGCGTATCAAGGATGAAGAACAACGCATCATTAACCTAGAAAAGAAAAAAGCATTGCAAAAATACAATGCTGAAATGCAGAAGATCAAGGAACGTCAAAAGAAAGACAAAGAACGCGCAGCTCTTCAGGCAAAAAGAGAACGCGAAAAGGAACGCAAGAAGTTTAGAGATACACAGATGAAACTCAAGAAGCAAGCTCAAGAGAGAATCAAGATTCAAAAATCAAAAATTGAGAAAAAGCTTCAAAGTGATTTAGACAAAATACATGATTAAGGAGAATTCCATTGAAGAAAGTTCTATCGATTGTACTGACAACACTAGCCATTTTCATCTTCATCTTATCGATTGGTATTATGCTGATCGGTACGAGAGCGGTACAAAAGAATGAACCCCTCTTCATCTTTGATTACTCGTTTACGATTATTCCTTCCACATCAATGGTTGGTGACGAGGATGACTCATTGGATCAATGGGATATCGCCATTGTTAAAAAAATGGGTTATGAAACAATTGAAGTTGGTGATGTCATCGTTTTCCAAAGTGAAATCAATGACATACCCGCCATGATCATCCACCGAGTCGTTGGTCCTCACCCATCTGGAGGATTTGAAACCAAAGGAGACAACAATGGTTCAGCTGATCTTAATCCGGTGACAGAAGCTAATTTTCAAGCAATGTATGTATCAAAGATAACCTTTCTTAAACCGATTGCTCGCGTTGCAGCAGAACAAAAAGGATTGCTCTTCGCATTGATCAGTGTCATTCTACTCGCTATGGTCATCAGTGAAGTCTTTCATATCATCAAGATGATGAAAAAGACACAAGAGGAAAAACTTAAGAAAGAACATGACGCTAAACTCAAAGAAGAACTTTACTTAGAAGTTTTAGCAGAAGAAAGTAAGAAGAAGCCACAGGATAATTAAATCATTGACACTTTTGGCAAAACCAGGGAAACCTGGCGACGCAAAGCTATAGGGCCCTTCGTGGGTAGCCAGTTGCACTTCAATTTTGAAGTTCAATTGGTTTTTATTTTATCAATCAATCACATAATACTTTTGGCAAAACTAGGGAAACCTAGTGACGCAAAGCTATAGGGCCCTTCGTGGGTAGCCAGTTGCACTTCGATTAAGAAGTTCAATTGGCTTTTTAATTTATTGAAAAGGAGAAACCGCATGAAGCAACTCATCAAAGCAACCATCATGTTCATCGCTTCACTGACACTGCTAACTGCAGTTGTTTATGCATGGTTTTCTAATTCAAATGAATCAAACATTCAACCGATTAATGCACAGATGATGGAGCGTAACCTCGATTTAGATATCGAATTTGGTATCAATGGTGGAGGTTATGAAAGCTTTGAAGATCCTGCAGATATCAATGCATATCTATCCTCAATGCAAGCAGGTGATCAGATCAATATTCGCGTGGTCATTCTCAATCAAAACTCCGAATCTGCACCAGATATGAATTTAAGTATTGTTTTATATAACATTCGTGCGACTGAGACAACATCTTTATACGATTTGACAGATTTCTTCTACTTAGTAGATGGTACAATTGATTTAACGAGATATGCATCATTGAGTGACTATTATGTTGATAACAGTTATCAGTCCATTCCTGTTTTGATCAACCAAATTGATGAAAACGTTATTGATTATCTTGGTGTACCTTTGGAATCATATCGTCTATCCAATGTTTTTAATCATTACATGGATGGTGAAGAGCTTGTGGTTCATAACAATATTGATATTATGGAAACCATGCTTCCTTCACAAGAACTGGTTGTTGTTGAGTTTTCAATTGGTCTAGATGCTTATGCACCAGATGATATCTTAGGTATTCAAGATGGTGAACTCTTGATTGATGGACTCTATACACTCTATGACGAATAAGGAGATACTATGTTAAGAACTTTAGAGCGCAAATATCAAATACTCGTGCTCTCAGTCATCGTTATTTTGGTGGCTATTTTAGGTTCTTTAACCTATGCTTGGATCGTTTTAGTCAATCGTACGGATTCCTTTATTGCAACAGCTGCAAAAGTAGACGTGAATTATGATATCGACTTTGATGGTACAGAAGTAGAACCCGAATTCTTTACCGTTATCTCAGGATATACCATGATCAAATCAGGTGTTATTCGAATCAATGTTACCGATCAGGATGCAGATCACTTTTTAACCAACTTGAGAATCGATATCCTAGTTGATAGTACGGTTGATACCTACATTCGTGTATCGATTGTTGATGCACTCACCCTAGCAACCATCGATTTTGAAGGTAATCGTGGAGAAGTTTCCATTGTTGACCAACCGATTCCTTACGCATTTAATCGCACATGGCTTGTCAACGATGTCTTTTATGAAGATCTCTACGATGCTGAAGTAGCTTTAGGTGGTATTACCTCAAGCGATACCGTAATAAGGGAAGATGCTTGGTTTGATAACAGGTTGGAAGATGGTTATTATTACTACCCTCATCTTATTGAAAGAAATACACTCTCAACAACACTTACCATCCCCTTTATTGAAGAGTACGATGGTTTTCAGTTTAATCCTAAATCGTTTGGTTATAGCCTCCAGTTTGCTATCCTCGTTGAAGGCATTCAAGCCGGTAATGATGCACCTATGAATAACTGGGGTTATGATACTCCACCATGGGGAGGTAGCTGGGTATGATAAATGCACTCAAGAAAACGATTGTCCTCACTTTAGAACTCATCATTTTGTTTGCAGTGGCTACAACCTTTGATTTTGACCTAAAGACCAGTGGAGCAAACGACTATGGTGTGATCAATGAGCATGTCTTTGAAGAAATGCCTGAACTCACCTTACCAGATGATGTTTATCTAAGTTATAGTGATTTTAGAAACAATATCGCACCAACATCAGCTGCGATCTTAAGTATCAATATGGAAACTTGGGATAAGATCATTCGTTTTGAAACTGCTGACGAACTCTATCGCTTTTCGATGGATGTTTCCTATAAACTTAAATATACACCCTTTGAAACGAAACTAACCGATCCTGCAATCAGTAGGCTTTTAAGTCTTGATTATGTTTTAGGTCGTGACATTGATTACTCCGTTATGAAATCGAAACGATTCAGTCCAATCGGTTATGATTTTATGAAGGAAGATACACACTACCAACAGATCTTTACAGGAACCTTTGATGGAAACGGATTTGAAATATCGAATCTTTATGTCTCAGGATTTGATGATTTAACCGAAATACTTTATGAAGGTACGGAACTTGAAACCGAAATATCTTACACTGAATATTATGCGATGTTTGCGTATAATGAAGGAACGATTAAGAACTTTGGTTTGATCAATCCAACCTATGAGTTTAACTTTGAAAGTGATACGCTATATAAAGCAGCAAACATTGTTGGTAAGAACCTAGAAGACGGTGTGGTTCACCACGTGTATGCAATTGATTATCGCGCAACAGCGCTTGTTTCCGGTATTCGTATGGTCGCTTCATCTGGTGAAGCTGCGGGTATCTTATTCGATAACTATGGTGATTTTCACGATGCATATTTTGCATCACGGGTTGTGGTGAATGCATCCTATGGATCTCGTTTTACCGTGCATCCTGTGCTCTATCAAAATCATAGTGGAGGAACCTACTCTGACTTAGCTTTTGATGACACACTCTATCAAGAAAGTGTGACCGTATCGGGTAGTACATATAGCATCAACGAACCCAATGACTATGCAACATCGATGACAACCACAGAACTTCGTTCATCCAATGCAGTCTTAGGCGATGACTGGTCATATTATCCAGCAGAAAGTAATCCCTACGCCAAATATCCAACAACCTTTGGACTTTCACTTATCACGACACCTATCGATATACTTTTATCAGATGAAGTAGGCGATAAGATAACACTCAACCAGTATTATGTTATTGAAGATGCTCTTGATTTCATCGCATTTTCAAAAATGCTTAATTATACAAATGTCGCAGGTCAGACACCGTATCGTGAAATGAATTATGTTATTACGGGAAATATCGATATGCGAAGTGTCTCTGCTAATTCCTATCAGACACCGACGGTTGAGTTTAGTGGTATTTTAGCAGGTATAGATAATGAAACGTATATCTATGGGTTAGATATTCAAAATGGTATTGCAGAAGAATCCTATTACGCAGGTATGTTTGGTATTCTATCAGGTAGTATCTATAATCTGATCTTTCATGAAGCAAAAGTCACGCTAACTGAAACAGAATCGTACGCTGGTGTACAAACCTATGTTGGCTTGATTGCTGGTTTAATGAATGGCGGAATGATTCGTAATGTCTTAGTCGATGTCACCATTGATCTTGGTAACAAAACCATCGGTGAACTTCATGTTGGATCAATTCTTGGTAAAGCAAGTGGTACCATCCGTTCAGTTTATGCTGAAGGTAGTATTCTTGGTAATACCAATCACATCTATCGAACCGATATATTGATCAATCCTACCTATCATATGGGAGGTATTTTGGGTAGTGTATCCAGTGCAAAACTTGTGATGCTTGATGCAGTATCACATGTGGATATTGAAGGTATAGGTACGACTTCGACTTCGCTAAACGCGTCGACAAATCCCACCTTTTATATGGGTGGTATTATTGGATATTCCCATGTAACCAGTGGTCAAGAACATGTTTATGGTATGTTTTCATCCTATGGAAATTTATCGGTTGAAGAAATGATTTCCCAATACAGTGAAACCTATTATTTAGGAGGTATCATCGGTCAATCTGCTGGAGGCAGCTACGTCCTTTCACAAAGTTTTGGTAAGTTTTATAATCATACCACGATGGATCCTAAAAACCGTGGAACGAACTTCGTGATTGCTGGAGGTATCTTAACATCGAATCACAGTGAGACTGTTGAATTTATTCACGTCTTTAATCAAAGTGATGCACTTTTTGATTACTTTATTGAAGAAGGTGGAACCATCACTGGAAACCTAATTAATATCAGTTACACAACGTTGATCAATAATGTTGGTGGACCAATGATACTTTCACAAGCAACCAATGAACAATCTTTGGATCTCTATGGTGATGTCGATTTCTCGGGACTTTACACATCCTCTTTAAACAGTTATACCTTGATCCGCTTTGTTGAAAACAAAGGAGATATCATCTATAAGAATCAAACGGTTGGACAGACCAACCGTATAGCGGGTATTTCATTATCGACCAATATCGATTATCTCAATGTAACCTACAGTGGTAATATCCATATTTACAACCTCGTGATGCAAACCAATACAACGACAGAAAAGCAGTTTTATGTCGCTGGTTTTACGCATACATTATCGATGAATCGAATCATTAAAAATGGACTTGTAAGTGGTGAAATCATTGTCGGTGGCATAACAACCAATACCGTCAATAGAACACCACAAAATAATCTATTTGTCGGCGGCTTTGTCAACTTGAATGAATCCGGCGACATGGATCCCAATGGAACACTCGATATGCCAGTAGCAACCATGGGTATTATCAACTCCATCAATAATGCGACGCTTACATCGACATATAGCAGTGCTTATCGAGGTATTGTGGGTCATGGAAATATCTTTGTCGGTGGTTTAGCAACATTTAACGATGGTGATATACAAGACAGTGCTAATTTAGGTGATGTTCGTTTTGAAAATACAAGCAATGTGGATACCAATAACGTGACCTTTAACACAGCATCAACAGCAGGTGGAGCAACCACGAAGTTTAGATATGGTGTCATCACAGGTGGTATTGCAGCAGCAGTCATATCCTCTAAATCACGCATCTATGACTCAGCAAACAATGGTATGATTATCGCACTCTCTAAAAACTTCACGCGTGCGGGTGGTATTTTAGGTATGGCGATTCATAATGAGCTCATCAACGGTAACGTGACAACGGGCTATACAACATCATCTTCGGATATCCAGAACTCGATTTTATCCAACTGTATTAATTATGGTGTTGTCAGTGCACTGACCATTTCGATCTCAGATTATTCCTCATCAAGAACGCTTCAGACAATGAGTAGTGGGACAACAAATAACTTTAGATACGACATCACAATGCCTGTTGAAGCTTACTCCTATAATAATTATTATTACTCATCTTTATCATCAAGTTCTGTTCGTCTCTATACAAGAACATCGACTGAAGAAAGACCAGGAATTAATGCCGCAGCAGGTGGTGTTATCGGTTATGGTTTATCGATTATGCGACGTATGGTTAACCACGGACAGATCAGTTCAACGGATGTCGCTGGTGGTGTTGTCGGTGCAACCGTGGTGTTTGTTACCGCGTATGTCAAAATTGATACAGCGATTAATTATGGAACTGTTCGTGCCTTTAACAGGGGTACTTCACAAAATAATTGGCTCTATTTTAATGCAGTAGATATTATGGACTATGAATCAATAAGAGATCACTTCTACCCTGTCGATTCAACGTTTATTTTCCCTGAAACATATAGCGATATCCGCTTATATCCCGAGGATAAACGAGGATTTGGTGGTATTTTTGGTCGTCTTCAGCGTGCAGCAAACCAGTTTATGTATGGTAACAATGATTCGAGATCAACCTTCAACTTTATCGTCAATATGGACCCCAATGTTGATTTGATTGGACGACTCGATCAGGTCTATAACTTCTATAGTTCACTGCGCTATTTTGATTTTACGAATGCGGTTTATTACAGTGCGAAAAAACACGATACAACACAAGCAGTATTTACTGGTATTTCTTATTTCTACGATAACTCATCGAGTTCGAGCAGCAGTTATTATGCAACAAGAACAGAAACCAATATTTCGATCACATCTAGAAAATATGAATATACCTATAACAGTTCAACAGAGCAGTGGATGAGAACAACCTATGAACGCACCATGAACCGAAGTGAAATCTCACTTTATGGAAGACGTTATGAGCGTGTTGGCTATGATTCAGCTGATTATGAAAACTACCAAACCGAAGTTGTTTCTAGAAGTGCAGGACCCTCTCATGGTTCTTCGGGATGGTCAGCAGTCGGTGGATCAACGGTTGCAGTTGGTACACTCAATGAATACAAATATGAACATGATCTCCCCCTTTATAATCAGGTATGGGATGTTGAATCGACCAAGACAACCGGTTCATCGAATACCACACAGGTACCTAATGGTTACTATCTCTTTGGTGTCACACTTCCCGTTCCACTGATCACTGAAGAAGCCACTGATAATGTCGGTGAGTATGTCTATGGATCATCATTTCCGATGATTACAGATACCGTATTGCAACAATACATCTACTTTGCAGAAAACGGCAACCTATCACCGACATTTATCAATGCACGTCCTAACGGTATGTATGTGCTCGCAACATCATCTGGATCGACGTTTGGTTCGATTCTACCGGCTAACTTAAAGTTTGATCAGCTACTACCACTTTATGCATCTGAGGGAGAACTTCCTTCCTTTGATGTTAACTATGATATGCCTACTCGAATTATTGCTTCAACTGATCCTTTTTATGCCAATCTACAAACCGAATATCAAGCCCTTTTTCAAACGATGTATTCGGATAAATCGAGATTACTAGATGATAATGATCAAACACTGATCTTAGAGGAAGATGGAGGGTCGTATACTAAACTTTATAGACCATCAGTCGTTCAACCCACTGTATCTGTATCACGAGGAATCATCACATTTAACCTCAATATGGCGATGCTTGATTTTACTGAAAGCAACTTTGCAACGGTTGATTATCACATCTTAGGTGAAATGTTACCTAAGAATGCAATATTTGCTCAAACCATTGAAGATTATTACGGTCTACCCTATGGTAGTGACACTTCCGCTTATACTTCATCTTATCAAGCACTCCTTGAAGATTTTGTTAATCCTGATATTCCAATCGAAGAAAAAGAGGATTTAACACCGAATTGGATCTATACCTTTGATAGCAACAATCCAACAACAGGAATTATCACGATTGGATACTTAACATCTTACAGTGAAGTTTCACAGTATTATGCATCCTTCTTAAATGATAATTATGTCACAGATTATGAGATTCGTCTCAATGTTACCTTCAATGCCAGTGCAACCGCACCGGTTCCTTACTCGTATCAAATTGATGGTGGAACAACAAGAACCCCTTTCGTTACCAATATCACTGTAGAACCCATCGATACGAGCTTGACAATCAATTTTAGAGATTACTACAGCGTTCTACCAGTGGGTACGGATATTTTAAGTTTGGGTACCTATGATAATGACAATGTGGTTCTTGAATATTATGATCCAATCACTGAATCTTATGTCATGGTTGACTATGAAGATTTTATATTAACATCAACACTTAGCCAAAATACTACGTATAGACCGTTTAGTTTCACACTCCAAGTTAACCCACAACTAAGGGCTGGGGATTATCGTGTTGGGCTTAAACTACTTCCCTATCAGGATGAAAAGACCTATTATACCTTTACCAAAGGAACATCAACCTCCAGATCCATCAAAGAGATTGAACACTATTCATCAGGACTCGTAGAACCTATGTCAACGACATTTCAAACCTATGTCAACTTTGGTTATAACTTTGATTTTTCAAGTTTGACACCTGTTGCAGTGATAGACCCTGAAGCGAAAGCTTATCAATCAGAAGTGCTTTATTACACACTTCCCTTCTTAGACCTTCTAAAGATCTCAGAGTTTGCTGAAATAACTGGAGTTGTTCAAAATGCGACAACCTATACAGCCGAAGGATTTAGAATCTATAATTTTAGATACACGATAAGATCAGAATCTGGATCATCTACAACACATATTCATCAGCTTATCGAACGACCGATCAGTATCAATGATGTCTATAGAAACAACAACAAGGTTGTGATGAGCAGTTCGTCACCTGTGGTTATCTCAAGAGAAGCTGTTTCAACGACGGTATCCATCAATTATGGTGTTGATAAAAACTATAGCATCGACATCTATAATCTTGAAACAGATAACCCAGACGCATACTTTGGTATATCACCTTCGGATATTTTAGGTATCACCACATCGGTGACTGATAATTATTTGGTCTTTACCATTGATCAAAGTGCACTTGCAGGTCTTTATACGTTTGCCATCACCTATAACAGAACGGGTGATAGCCCGATCAATTTAGGCAATGTATACATTCAGAAGAGTGAAGGTACCAATGCTTATTTAATCGATATTCAGTTTGCTGAATTAGCAACTGAAACAAACTATGCAAAAATCTATGAATCGGATGCCTTAGGTATCCCGGTCCCAAATAGTATCTATCAAACAAGTATCTACTATGCAGGTATTGACTATGATGGTGCAGATGAAGATGGTGTAACGAACTTTAGAGTGGATGGTCAAGTATCCAATATTCCACTCGATGAATACATCCCCTATTTCTTAAACTATTTACCATCCGGGGCAACCATTGCGCGAAAACTTTCTGATGGCTCTTATTCAGCAGAAGTTGATGGACCTGAAGATCCTGATATTGCAGGTTTAGCAGCTGACTTTACCTCTCAAGAAGGTGTCAGTGAAACTGATGATATCATCATAACCTATCGCGTCACATCTGAAGATGGATTGCATCAGGTTTATTACCATATCACCGTGACAGACGTCACATACAACGTGTCCTACATCTTTGATGTCATCTATGAAGGCAATGCACTTAAACCAAGTCTTATTGGATCTGTTATTGTGATCAATGTCAGAAACATGAATACTAACTTACCAGTGACCGATACCATCGTCACCGAACTACCCCAGTTTTCAGAGGTTTTAGTGTACACCAATTCAACGAACCTTATGTACATGCTTGGTTTTGATACCTACAAGTTTAGATTTGGACGTAACAAGAGCGGTTATTTCTCATTCAATGTAAGTATCCTCGATTCAGATAACTATATCTACGATGTTAAAATCGAACTCAATGGAACCGATGAACTTCAAACGATTAGTGATCTTGATGTCAATTCAAGCGATAATGGTAAATACTACTATATCAATTCATCGACAAAAAATCGTACGAGAAACTTTGTGATCACGATATCTAATGCG
>JAVEVJ010000030.1:0-7712 GCA_034005105.1 Acholeplasmataceae bacterium
TGGTGACCCGTACGGGATTCGAACCCGTGAGTGCATGCGTGAAAGGCATGTGAGTTAACCGTTTCTCCAACGGGCCAAATATGGCGGAGCAAGAGGGATTCGAACCCTCGCACCGGTTTCCCAGCCTACGCCCTTAGCAGGGGCGCCTCTTGAGCCACTTGAGTATTACTCCAGCCAAAGTTTTGCGTTTGGACGCCTTTATAGAATAGCGTATTTTCTCTACTTTGTCAACCATTTCAAGTAATTAAGGAAGAGGAGATTTACACTTTGATATCAGTTGATACATCGATACACAATCATTATCCTATCTAACCACGATACTTCATATAAATTACATGAAAAACTCTGGATGTTTATCCAGAGTATTTTTTAAGATTTAAGGGTTTCTTTTAGCATGGTTAAACCGACTTTTCCTCTGTTTAAATCAATCGTTAAGACATAGACTTTAACGATATCTCCAACATTTAAGACATCCTTTGGATGTTTGATATAGGATTTACTAATCTTTGAGATATGTAATAAACCATCTTCCTTTAATCCAATATCAATGAATGCTCCAAAGTCAACAACGTTTCTTACCGTTCCTTCTAATTCCATACCAATCGACAAGTCTTCAAGTGTTAAGATATCACTTCTTAGAAGTGGTTGTGCATATTGATCTCTTGGATCTCTAAGTGGTGCGACAAATGCATCTAAGATATCATCTAACGTGTACTTATCAACACCTAATTCTTCTTGGAGTTTCTTTCTGTCAATAGAATCTACTGCATCTTTAACAATTTCTTTTCCAAACATAGGACCTGTGATATTAAACCGTTTCATAATCTCTTTAGCAATACCATAAGATTCAGGGTGGACAGCTGTCATATCAAGTGCTTCATCACCATCAGGTATACGCAAAAATCCAATGGACTGTTCATAGGTTTTACCACCTAATTTAGGTACACTTAGTAATTCTTCTCTTCTAACAAACTTACCCTTTTTATCTCTTAATTTAACGATGTTTTCAGCTGTTGATTTATTTAAGCCTGATACATACATCAGTAGTGCCTTGGAGGCTGTATTGACGTTTACACCAACCTGGTTAACCGCTTGTGTAACAACAAATGATAATTGATCGTTTAGCTTCTTTGGTGTGACATCGTGTTGGTATTGACCAACACCAATAGATTTGGGATCAATTTTAACAAGTTCTGATAGGGGGTCTTGTAGACGTCTTGCGATGGACGCAGCTGATCTTTCTTCGACTGAAAAATCAGGAAACTCTTCTCTTGCTAGCTCCGATGCTGAATAAACAGATGCTCCAGCTTCATTAACAATCACATATTGTACTTTCATACCTGTCGATTGAATGAGATTTGCAACAAAACTTTCAGTTTCTCTAGAAGCTGTACCATTACCAATCGCAATAATCTCAACTTTATGCTTTTTGATAAGTAATAAAAGCTTTCTTTGAGATTCCATGATCTGTTCATCGGTGATTCTTCCACCGAGTGTCTTTTCATGAGGATAGATGACACCTTTTTCAAGAACAGTTCCCTGTTCGTTAACAACCGACAACTTACAACCTGTTCTAAAAGCTGGATCAATACCTAAAACGACTTTGCCTTTCATGGGGGGTTGAAGGAGAAGTTTTTGAAGATTGACCGAAAAGATTTCAATCGCTTGCTCTTCAGCTTTTTCAGTTAATTCAGCACGGACTTCACGTTCAATGGATGGATAGATCAAGCGTTTGAGTGCATCATCGATCGCTTCTTTAATGTATGGTGTAACAGGTGAATACTCTCTTCTAATAATCTTACGTTCCAAAAATGAGATCATACGTTCTTTATCTGTATCGATCTTCACACTTAATACTTTTTCATTTTCAGCGCGATTAACCGCTAGGATTCGATGAGGTCTTATCTTGCTAACAGGTTCTTGGTAATCATAATACATCTCATAGGTCTTCTTTTCATCAACTGCATTTTTTTTGATTGATGTGATGACAATTCCATGATTAACAACTTCTTGTCTTAGTGCTTTACGATAGTTTGCATCATCAGAGATCATTTCTGCTATGATAAACTTCGCTCCTTCGATGGCTTCTTCTACGGTAGGAACATCCTCTTTTACATACTTTTTAGCTTCACTGATGACATCATCATCAGTGAACATCATCATAAAGGTGGCCAGTGGTTCAAGACCTTTAGCAATCGCTTCGGTTGCTTTGGTCTTTTTCTTTTCCTTGTAGGGGCGATATAAGTCTTCAACTTCGACCAGTTTTTGCGCATTTAAAATTTCTGCTTTTAACTCTTCTGTAAGCATTCCTTTTTCATCGATCAACCGAATAACATCTTCTTTACGCTTAAAAAGATTGTTCTGATAATCCCATGTCTTATAGATTTCATTGATCTGTTCTTCATCAAGACCACCGGTTGCTTCCTTGCGGTAACGTGCAATAAATGGAATCGTGTTACCTTCTTCAAGAAGCTCAAGGACTGTGGTAATCTTTTTAACTGGAATACCTAATGTTTTTTGAATGTCTAATATGATTTGTTCGTTCATCTATATACCTCTTAATAGCACAAAAGGGCTGAGCCCTTTTATTATATTTTATAATTTCCCTAGTTCTCTTAGAATATCTGAAACGCGAAGTTCGATATCAAAATCTTGTTCTTCTACATGGAATGTGAGAAGTAGATTAGAGCGAGTTAGATCGAGATCAAGGTGAGTAAATTGAGCACCACTCAGTGTCTCTGCGTGTATGTCCAAATCCACCAAGAAGAATGCAACCCCTTCTAGATCAAGTTCTTTAATAGCATCTACAATGTCATCATTCATATCTGAACTCTTGTAGAAATAGACATAAATGTTTTCGTTTGTGTTGATGAGATCAAAGAGATCTTCGTATTCTGGTTTACCTGCGAAGTACGTAAAGTCTCCATAAACCCCAGAGTTTTCATCATAACCCATCATGTATTGTAGATCGTTAGCGGTGATGCTGATATAATCATCAAACACGCCCGCTTCTTCATCCTTATTCATAAAATATTGAATGGTGAAGATGATTGCTACAGTGATAAGGGTAATTGCTATAAAGGACATACCTAAACGGAAAAATAAAATTTCATTTTTCGTCGGTTCACGCTTTTGATTCGTTTTCGCTAATTCAGCTTTGCTCTTAGCTTGCTGATTAGATTTTACATCTTTTGTTTCGTTTTTCTTATTGGCTTTTTGCACGTGTTGAACTCTTGCCATAATGTCACATCCTCTTCATTTGAATTATACCGAATAAGGCCTTAAATTACAACTTTGTAGAATATTATGTTAAAGTTTTTCAATCATCACATAAGCGATTGCGTAATGATCGGTATGTGTAATCGTTAAATGAACGATTTCATCTTCTTTAAAGTAGTCTGTTTGAATGTAGGGTTCCCCATGTTCTTTGTTCAATACAGAAAAATCAGTATAGTATGCTGTTCCACTACCTTTAGATATCGCTTTGAATAATGCTTCTTTTGCAGCAAATCTGCCACCAATGAATCCAAGTTTCGTATTTTCAGCAGCAATATTTAAATAGAGTTTTTTCTCTTCAGGTGATAAAACACGATCAATAAACCGTTCGCTCATCAGTTCTTTTAGCCGACTCAGTTCAACTAAATCGATTCCAATTCCTAAAATCATTTGAGTCCCTCCTTAATCGCTTGTGCCATCTGTTTGATCTTCATCAAACGATGGTTTAAACCAGATTTACTTATCTGATCTTGATAGGTTTCTTCATAACGTGTAACCAGTTCAATCAGACTCGCTTCAGGAAATGCTTTTCTAAGTTCAATAACCTGTCTGCTCTTGTGATCGATTTGACTCTTTGGAATATACTTTTCAACAATAGCGATATATTTGAGTTGTTCGTTAGCTGCAATGATCGCCTTTTTTTCATTCGCGATTTCCATGTTCATCACACGATTGATCGAGTTATTAAAATCACGTTTGATTCGAATATCTTCAAACTGAAAGACTGAGTTTTGTGCACCGATCACTTGAAGAAAATCACTGATACCTTCAGCATCCTTTAAATAACAGATAAAGCCATGTCTTCGCTTCGTTATTTTTGCGTTGAGATCAAAGGCATTCATTAAACTTTGTACAAATACGGCTTGTTCTGGACTTTTCGTATACACTTCTAAATGATATTCAGCTGTCTTTGGATGGTTGACTGAACCTCCTGATAAAAATGCAGCTCGAAGAAATGCTTTTTTTGCTTCTGGAGTTGCTGTGGTTAATTCCTCATTTTCGATAGGGTCTTCTAATAATCCATGTTCATTGACGATATCTTCAACACGCGATAAGATCCGAATGATAATCGCATTTCTTTGGTTGAGTTTATTAAGCTTTTGTGTGAGCAAACTTGTCTCTGCTTGATAAAGTGCTCTAACTAACTGCAAAAACCGTTTGGCAACGGTTGGATTGTTGGTTTTGAAATCAATCATTTTCTGTCTGTTTTCAATATGAAATTCGCCATTGAGATTGACAAATGCTGAAAATTCAGCAAGTTGTTCATCAAGCTCAACAGGAACGCTAACCAGTTCCTCTTTTACAATTTTCGCAAAACTCACTTATTTGCCCCAAGTTTCGATATATTTGAGTGCATTTTGTGCAGCAATTGCTCCATCTGATGCCGCTGTGATGACCTGTCTGATCTGTTTGACGATCACATCACCTGCAGCATAGATACCTGGAATAGATGTTTCCATCTTTTCGTTAGCGATAATGTAACCCCACTCATTAGTGATGCCTAAATCTTTAACAAAGTCGGTAACCGGAATAAGCCCAACATATTCAAAGACTCCTTCTGCAGATATCGTTTCTGTTTCACCTTTGTTATTTTTAATGGTCACACCTGTCAAGGTGTTGTTTTCCATTTCAAATTTAGTCACGACAGAACCAAAACGATAATCAACATTTTTCATACCTTTAATAATATCTTGTGCTTTTGGATCAGCTGTTAAGAAATCTAAGTTTTGTACGATCGTTACGTGAGTTGCAAGTGTTGCTAAATAAGAAGCCTCTTCAACGGCTGAATTACCTCCACCAATTACTACGAGCTTTCGATCTTTATAAAGTGGTCCATCACAGATGGCACACCAACTGATACCGTTCATAGCCAGTGCATCTTCATTTTCTACACCTAATCTTCTGGGTAGATTACCGGATGCGATAATGACAGATTTCGCTTCATAGGTCATACTCGGTGTAATCACCTTTTTGATATCTTTATCGATTTCAACTTTGGTTACTTCATCATAAATCACTTCGATATCTAAATCATAGGCATGATCGATCATCATGGTTGCTAATTCATAACCTGCTACCTTTTTAGCACCTGTGTAATTTTCAATTTCATTGTATTTAGAAAGTTGTCCCCCTGGTGTATCTTTTTCAAACATTGCAACCTTAAGGTTTGCACGTTTTGCATAGATACCTGCAGTAATCCCTGCGGGTCCACTTCCAATAATGAGTACATCGTATAGCATTTTCTCTATCTCCTTATATTAAATCTTTAATGTGTGTAAGTTCATCGACGACATAATCTGGTTGATAAGATAGCATTTCTTTTAACCGCAGGCTATAGGTGACTGCACAGGTTAAGATACCAGCCTTCTTAGCAGAAATAATGTCATTCTCGTGATCACCGATATAAATAGTTTGCTCTGGCTTTGCATGAAACAAATCGAGTGCATGAAGGATAGGTTCAGCGGATGGCTTATGATTCTTGACATCTTCATACCCAACGATTCCATCTATATGTGGTAATAAATCAGTGATCTCTAGGTGGTGGGTTGCCACTTCTCTCATCTTGGATGTGACAACACCTACTGTTATTTTCTTTTTCTTTAAATATTCAAGCACTTCTTGGGCATCTGGATAACTTTTAAGTTCTACTTCAATGAGATCGTTCGAATACTTACGATAAAATTTAACCATTTCATCAACCTGTTCATCAGATGATGTGTGGTAACCAAATGTCTGAAAGAGCGTATGTCCTAGCATGTTTGTATAATCTTCATCCGTTAACTTAACATGAGGAAGAAATTTTTCAAATGTCACCTTAAAGGTATCGATGATGATATCTGTTGTTTGAATTAAGGTTCCATCTAAATCGAAGAGCACACACTTAATCATTCGCTGCTACCAACATGTCCACATAATACTTTTGCTCTTTGATGAGGTAGTGTTTAGCAATAATCAAAGCTAAACCACCTAGCATGAAGAGTGTGAGCGATAGAATAATGTTGGTTGGCAAACCAAACATGCGAAGCGCATCTCCTGGATCTCCACCTGTTCTAAGTGGTTCAATAATTGCACCTCTACCCAGACCGTACCAAATCAAATAGAGGCCTAAAATGTCACCAACTTTAAACCAACGATGTCTTCTTGCGATGAGTAAGAAAACAAGTCCAGCAAAGTTCCATAATCCTTCATAAAGGAAGGTTGGGTGGTGCACAACACCACCAATGGTCATCTGATCTTTAATGAAATTGGGTAGTATGTTGAGTATAAATGTTGATTCAATAACAGGACCATAGGCTTCTCTGTTCATGAAGTTTCCCCAACGACCGATAATTTGACCGATGAGAAATCCTACCGCTAGAATATCTGCTAATAGCCAAAAACTAATTTTCTTTTTCTTCGTGAAGAAATAGATAAAGATAACTGTGATGATAACTGCTCCATGAATGGATAATCCACCGTTGGTGATGTTAATAACATCCATCAAGGATTGATAGCTTGGATTGGGATCAAAGATCACATAATAGATTCTTGCTCCCACAATGGCAAGTGGTACTGCAATCAGTAAACCGTCAAATAAAATGTCAGTATTCCATCCGAGTTTTTTAAACTCTTCATAAGCGAGAAATGCAGCAATACTAATCCCTGTCAAGATAAAGACTGCATACCACTGTACTTCTGCAAAACCTAAATTTAAAGCTGTTCTGTTATAGGGTATACCATCTTGTGTAAAGATAGCTAGTGCCCATATGATGAGAAAAATGAGTGCAGAGATCAGATAGTTTCTTGCATCACTGCTCTTCTTAAAAAAATCAATAATCTTCGTCATCATCGTCATCCTTTCTCTTTCCTGCTGCACGAAGTGAAACGGCTTGCGTCAGTTCATATGCTGCATTATATCCTAAATACTTAAGTTTTTGATTCATTGCTGCTGACTCGACGAGTGTTGCAACATTTCTTCCCGGTAGAATGGGTATCGTTATTTTTGCAATCTCAGTATTAAATATCTTAATCGTTTCAGTTTCAATACCTAAACGGTCATATTGTCTTCCTTTTTTCCAGTGTTCAAGTTCAACAACAAGCTTGATTTTTTTATTTTCTCTATAAGCTCCTGCACCAAACATTTGAACAACATCGACGATACCGATACCTCTGACCTCAATATATCTTTCAAGGACTTTCGGTGCAGATCCGACCAAGACACCTGGTGCTGCTTCAAAGATATCTACGCGATCATCACTGATTAAAATATGTCCTCTTTTGATCAGTTCAAGTGCTGTTTCACTTTTACCAATACCTGACTTACCCGTAATGAGTGTTCCTAGTCCATGGATATCGAGTAGAACTCCATGCATGGATGTTCGTGGTGCAAGCTTAGAGTGTAGGTATTGATATAAGGATCCAGAAAGTGGCGTTGTTCTCGATTGACTTCTAAGTAT
>JAVEVJ010000030.1:7812-14578 GCA_034005105.1 Acholeplasmataceae bacterium
TGAGTGTTCCTAGTCCATGGATATCGAGTAGAACTCCATGCATGGATGTTCGTGGTGCAAGCTTAGAGTGTAGGTATTGATATAAGGATCCAGAAAGTGGCGTTGTTCTCGATTGACTTCTAAGTATTGCAACACCATATTGATTACCTAATTCGATAAAGAATTCTTCAATGTTGACATTGACGGAAAAGACAATTCCTGGGGGAGTCTTCATAAGCATATCTTCAACGCGTTCTTTTCTGATATCATAGGGAAGTTTGTCCAAAAACTGTGCTTCCTTTGATCCAATGAGGATCAAGCGATCCGCATCAAAGAAATCGAGAAAGCCTGCAAGTTCAACACCTGGTCTAGAAAGCATTTCTGATTTAACTTCACGTTGAAGATGTTTGATGTCACTCAGTAACTCCAGTTGAAGATCTCTGATGAGATGTTTAATTTTTAGTTTCATTTTTTTCCTCCCATAAAGATGATACGATCACGATAGATCAAACGTCTTAAATAGTATGATGCAACAAGTCTTAAAAGTGAAAACGCAAATGCGAAGACAATGAGTCTTTCAATATGACTAAATTCAAATTCACTTCCTAAAAGTAGATCGATACCGTAGAGAATGAGAATCTGAACCATCACAGATAGTAGACCCATACTTAGAATCATCACACGTGTAAAATATTTAAACATCAAAATCTTGACAAAATTCTCAATGAAGGTCAGTAAACCCACAGCAAATAAAAATCCAAGAAGATTGGTTTCAACAAGCGGCATATCGATGCCAATGGCGAGTCCTAAGACAGCAGCAAAGATAATGAGGTTGATACCAAAGGATAAGAGCAGATGGATCAAATAATTTTGATGTAGCATGAATCCCATGGCAACACTCAAGTTCTTATTGGGTTTTTTCTGTTTCTTTAGTCTTTCCAAGATTTCTTGAATCTCTTCTTCAGAAAGTTTGTTTGGATCTTTATCTGGTTTTTGATCGTTCACAGGATCCTCCATTACTATCTTAACATATTGTTAACTTTTTTATATTTCTAAAGCTTTTCTTAAATACTGTCCCGTATAGGATGCTTTAACTTGTGCAATCTCTTCGGGTGTACCAATAGCAATCACTTCGCCACCTGCATCGCCACCTTCAGGACCTAAATCGATGATATGATCTGCATTCTTGATGATATCTAGATTGTGTTCAATGATAACCATGGTTGCTCCTTCATCAACGATGCGATGGAGCACTTTAAGCAATCTTTTCACATCATCGGTATGAAGACCTGTTGTTGGTTCATCTAGGATGTAGATAGAACCTGGTGTGATTCTGCGGTAGAGTTCACTCGCTAACTTGACACGTTGTGCTTCACCACCAGATAAGGTGGTTGCTGCCTGACCCAGTGTGATGTAGTCAAGACCAACGTCAAAGAGTGTTTTCATTTTATGGTATATCTTGGGGTGGTTTTCAAAAAAACTTAATGCTTCTTCAACGGTCATATCAAGTACATCTGCGATATTTTTACCCTTGTATTTGATCTGCAGTGTTTCGTGGTTATATCTTGTTCCACCACAGACTTCACAGGGAACATAAACGTCTGGTAGAAAATGCATCGAAATCTTTTTGACACCATCACCTGAGCACGCTTCACAGCGTCCTCCTTTGACATTAAATGAAAATCTTCCCTTTTGATAACCTCTCGCTTTCGCTTCAATGGTTTGGGTATAAAGATCTCTGATGTCATCAAAGACACCGGTATAGGTTGCTGGATTACTTCTAGGTGTACGTCCGATGGGAGATTGTGATATCTCAATAACGCGGTCAATAATGTTTTGATCATTAATAGCTGTATGAAGTCCTGGTTTTTCTTTGGTCTTATAGTGCTTTTGTTGTAGACCTTTCATCAGTATTTCATTAACCAGTGTAGATTTACCCGAACCAGACACACCTGTAACAACCGTTAATTTACCAATGGGAAAGGATACGGAGATATCTTTTAAATTGTTTTCTCTTGCTCCCATGACCAAGATGTCTTGACCTGTTCCTTGGCGTCTTGTTGCTGGTACATCCACCTTTTCAAGTCCCTTGAGATAGCGTCCAGTTAAACTGTCCTTATTCTCCATGACCTCTTTAGGTGTCCCTGCAGCAACCACATAACCACCATGTTTACCAGCTCCTGGACCAATATCGATTAAGTAATCGCTTGCTAACATGGTTTCGTGGTCGTGTTCAACAACAACCAGTGTATTTCCAAGATCTCTCATCTTTTTAAGTGTTTCAATCAATCTTTGATTGTCTCGTTGATGAAGACCAATCGATGGTTCATCTAATACGTATAAAACACCTGTAAGTTTCGATCCTATTTGTGTGGCTAACCGAATGCGCTGTGCTTCTCCTCCAGAGAGTGTTCCAGCAGATCTCGATAATGCTAGGTAACCAAGACCAACATTTTGTAGAAACGATAACCGACTAATGATTTCTTGAAGTGCAAGTTTAGCTATCTGTTGTTGTTCTGAGTTGAGAGTGACATGTTCTAAGAAATGAATTTCATCATCAATTGATAAACGTGTGAGTTGATCAATATTTTTTTCACCGACTTTAACCGATAATGCTTGTTCATTAAGTCTAGCTCCATTACAAACAGGACAAATCGATTCAGTCATAAAGTTTTCAATCCATGAACGAATCCATTCTGATGTTGTTTCTCTATATCTTCTCGAAAGATTATTGATAATTCCTTCAAAGTAGTCTACCTTTTCATGTAAACGTCCTGAGGAGGATTTCAGTTTAAAATGAATCTTATCCGGTGTTCCATATAAAATGAGTTTTAAATGGTCTTCTGGCATCTCAACGATAGGTTTTGTGATATCAATCCCATACGTTTTGCATACCTGTTCAATCATCGAGTTATTGAGATTATCGGGGTCGTTATTTTTATAGGGAACAATACCACCATCGAGGAGTGTTTTGCTTGGATCAACAACTAAACTCTCTGAAATCTCAAGTTTTAACCCTAGGCCATTGCAATAAGGACACGCACCAATCGGTGTATTAAATGAGAAGAGTCTTGGTTCAAGATCGGGTATTGTAAAATCAGAATCATTACATGCGTAGTTTTGACTAAATGACAAAATCTCGTCGTTTCCAACTAAAACCTTCGTTTTGCCGGATGCCAATCTTGCAGCAAGTTCAAGCGCGTCGTAGAGACGTGAACGAATGCCATCTTTAACAATCAGTCTATCGATAACTAGATAGAAATCATGATTCTTATTTTTATCGAGTTCTGGCATTTCTTCAAGTGTGATGTGAACACCATCCACATAAGCTCTTGTAAATCCTTCTTTTAAATACTGTTCTGCTATTTTTTTATGTGTTCCCTTTTGTCTTTCAATAATCGGAGACATCACAACAATTCGAGTGCCTTCTTTTAAATTTAAAATGCGAAGTGTCATTTCTTCAATCGATTGCTTGGTGAGTGGTTCATCCGTTCCTGGACAATAAGGTATCCCAATTCTTGCGTAAAGCAATCTCAAATAATCATAGATCTCCGTGACAGTGCCAACAGTTGATCTAGGATTATTTGATGTCGTCTTTTGATCGATGGATATCGATGGCGAAAGACCATCGATACGATCGACATCGGGTTTTTCAAAATTACCTAAAAACTGTCTTGCATAAGCGGATAGTGATTCCATGTAACGACGTTGTCCCTCTTGATAGAGCGTATCAAAAGCGAGTGAGCTTTTACCCGAACCCGAAATACCCGTCATAACGACAAGTTTGTTTTTAGGAATATCGATATCAATATTTTGTAAATTATTTTCGCGAGCTCCGTGAACCTTAATATAATCCATCAATCATCACCTTGAATGCTTCTTCATCGATAACCTTTATACCAAGGTCATTTGCTTTCTTAAGTTTTGAACCTGCATCTTCACCTGCAACAACCAAATCTGTTTTTGCTGAAACAGAGGAAGAGACCTTACCTCCACATTTTTCAATGATTTCTGCTGCTTCATCGCGTGAAAATTGGTTCAGTTTTCCTGTTAATACAACGGTTTTACCATTAAGTTCATGCGTAATGGTTTGAGTTACTTCGCTTACCATATTGAGTCCATAAGTTTTGAGTTTGTCGATAAGCTCAAGATGTTTATCATGATTAAAATACGATGTGATGGATGATGCAATCATCTCACCAATCTCGTTAATCGCAATTAAATCATCATATGTTGATTGGATCAGTTGATCCATTGATGGATATACTTTGATCAATGTTTTAGCTACTTTAGCACCGACATGTTTAATACCTAAACCAAAGATTAATCGATCGAGTGTCTGTTTTTTACTATCTTCGATAGCCTGTAATAACTTATCAACTTTTTTATCACCAAATCCTGGTATCTCTTTGAGTTCATCACGATAAGTCTTAAGTGTGTAGATATCTGATATTTGATTAAGATAACCCAGTTCATGAAGGATTTCAACAACCTTTTCACCGAGAGTATCGATATCCATCGCTTGTCTGGATGCAAAATGAATCAAGGTGTTGATGTTTCTTCCTGGGCAATCGGGGTTGCTACAGTAATGATCTGCTTCGCCTTGTTTTCTTGCAAGTGGACTTGCACAAACAGGACAGGTGTCGATCATGACAAAAGGTTTTTGATCGGTTCTTTTATCGACATTGACGCGTAAAACTTCAGGAATAATCTCTCCTGCTTTATGTACAATTACATAATCACCTACACGTATGTCTTTTGCTAGAATATAGTCTTCGTTGTGTAGAGTTGCTCTAGCAACGGTAGTTCCTGATACAAATACAGGATCAAGTTCTGCAACAGGTGTCACCACACCAGTTCTACCGATTTGAAATGTGATTTCTTTTAGTTTCGTCTCTACTTGTTCTGCTTGAAACTTATAAGCTGTTGCCCATTTAGGAAACTTCGAGGTATAGCCTATCGTTTCATAAAGATCAAACTCATTGACTTTAATGACAACACCATCTGTATCATAGGGGAGTGTTTTTCTTAATACATCATACTCATGAATAACTTGGATCAAGTGATCAACATCTTTAATCAAATGGTAATTGGGATTCACTTTAAAACCAAGTTCTGTTAAATAACTGAGTGCCTTAAATTGGGATTCGACGTAATCATTTGCGTTTACGATGGTATACACAAAAAGATCAAGGTTTCTTGATGCAACAATCTTAGGATCTAATTGTCTAATCGTACCTGCAGCGGCATTTCTTGGATTTGCAAAGAGTGCTTCATCGTTCGTCATTCGCTCTTCATTGACTCGCTTAAAGCTCTTATGCGGCATATAGATTTCACCACGTACTTCAATATCGATAGGATCTTTGAGTCTTAAGGGAAGAGACTTAATCGTTTTAACGTTTTCGGTGACATCTTCACCGACTTGACCATTACCTCTGGTTGCTGCTCGCTTAAAAAGACCTGCTTCATAAATCAAGCTAACAGCAAGTCCATCTATTTTTAACTCGGAAACATAGTTAAAGTCTTTGATGACTTTTTTAATCTTATCATCAAAACTTCTGAGTTCATCTTCATCGAATACATTGGATAGACTCATCATCGGTATCTTATGAGTGACCTTTGTGAATCCATCTAAAACAAGACCACCAATCTTTTCTGTTGGTGAGTCAATATGTTTATATTCTGGATATGCTTTCTCTAAATCAATAAGCTCTTTTAGATAGCTATCATAGGCATAATCCGATATGGTTGGCTGATCCTTTGTATGATAATCAATATTTGCCTGATTGATCAATTTGACCAGTTCATCAATTCTGTTTTTGATGTCCATCCTCATCACCCAGTGATATTATATCACTAAACTCATGTTGGGCGATGGTTTTAAGTCCACTTTCACGGAGGAATATAGAAGATGTGAAATGATGGTTTTCTTCATCAAATTCTCGGTAGGTAAAGAATAATAAATGTCTTGCTCTAGTGGTTCCTACAAACATTAAACGGCGCTCTTCTTCAAATAGTTGAAATCGGTTATCTCTTCTTGCTGGTAGGATTTCATTTTCACAGCCTATGAGAATTACGAGGTCAAATTCAAGACCTTTTGCTTGATGGATAGTTAACATACGGACACCATTGAGATCTCTAATTTCATCATCTTCAAGACAAAAAGATACTCCCTTTTGGTGAAGTTCTTGGATGACTGAATAGGCTCTATTGTGATTACGATAAAGGATTACCATCTCATGTAATTTAACGCCAGCTTTTTGATAATGTTTGAGGATGTTAACAACTCCAACAGCTTCACTTAATGCATCTACAAACTTGATAGCATATACGCTACCACATGCTTTGCTTACGGATATTAGATTCTTTTCATAATCTCTTTTATTTTGCTTGATAAGGCGATTTGCCGTATGAATGATGTTTATATCAGAGCGATAATTATAGGTTAGTTTGTAAACGGCAGCATCAAATGATTTGATATATTGATTGATGATATGAGGCGTTGCTCCACGAAACATATAAATCGATTGATCGGGATCACCGACTGCAAATATTTTCGTTTCTTTTTTACGCATTTCTAGAAGTAAATGATACTGAAGTTGATTGGTATCTTGAAACTCATCAACGAAAATATAATCGAAGTTAAATCGAATCTGATGTTTCTTTAAATGTTCTAATAACACATGTAAAAGATCATCGAAATCAAGAGCATTTCTTTGCTTTAATTCATTTTGATATCGCTTAAAAACCCGTGGTCTTTTGCTTTGATACATACTGTTTTTATAGT
>JAVEVJ010000031.1:0-14030 GCA_034005105.1 Acholeplasmataceae bacterium
CTTGAAGAAAAGTATAAAGATGCTAACTATCAAACATTCAAAGATGATCTCGCTGAAGTTGTTGTTGATGCGATAAGACCCATCCAACAACGCTATTTTGAAATCATCAATGATAAAAAACTTGATGATATTTTGAATCAAGGTGCTGATCGAGCTCGCTTTGTTGCAAACAGAAAGCTTCAAAAAGTCTACAAGAAAATAGGTCTAGGACGTATCAAATAAAAAAGGAGAATAACGATTCTCCTTTTATTTTGCTGCTTTGACTTCAAACGATTCTATCGGATATTCGGTATCTCCATCCACCTGCAGGTAGGTAGGTTTATCAAAAGTGATTTGAACGTGTTGACCACTGATAATCTTTACCCAGCGTTTAAACATGGTGTGCCAACCTAAATAGATGGTTGGAAAGATGAGAAAGAGTAACCATTTAGGAATGTTTTTGATAATGACAATGGATAGATCCTTTACTTGACGATTTGCTTTGGGAGCAATCTTCATACCTCCACCAAAATAAGCACTGTTCATCATGCTTGCAAACCATATTTTGTTTTCTTTAAACGTTTGATCGTCTACTTGAATGGTTGCTGACATCGGTTTAAATTTGGCAAATCCTTCAAAGGCATGTCTAAAGTAATTGAGTTTATTCTTTTTGTATTTGGAATGATTGACCAAGTAAGCAATATAGCCATCAAGTCCTGCACCGACACCATTTAAGAAAAAGCGATCTTGGTCTTGATACCTAATGACTGGTAATGATTTGATATGTTCCTTAATAGGAACTATTTTTTCTTTGGTCTTAAGTGAACGCACAAAATCATTACCTGTTCCTGCTTGATAAAGACAGAGATCTTGTGTGATACTCATGTGATGTATACGGTTTGCAAGGTGATTGATGGTTCCATCACCACCGATAACGATGATCCTGTCATCTTCATTGCATCCTGAAACGAATGAATCGACATCATCGATAGCTAATATGTTATAGCTCACGACGGGTCTTCCATCCAACTTAAGTTTATGCATGATTTTTTGAATAAATTTCTCATTTTTGCCATTTCTAGATAATGGATTGTAAAGTATGATGTCCATAGTTTCTCCTCTTATGCTTGATAGAAAATCATGGCGTATTTCTTTTTACCTCTTCTGATGAGCAAGTATTTACCATAGCGTGCGATATCTTTTGAAACGATGCTATCTAATGCATCGAATCGTTGGTCATTAACGGTGATTGCTCCACTTTGAATAAATGTTCTCGCTTCTCTTTTAGATTGCGCAAGTTGCGTCTCAACGATGAGATCGATTAAACTTTTAGGTTCAGTTATCGTTACTGAATCCAAGGTTTTAGTGAGCATATGGAGTTCATCTTCATCCAATTCTTGAAAATCACCAGAAAATAAAGCTTTAGATACTTTGAGCACTTGATGAAGTGCTTTTTTTCCATGAACCAAGGACACGATTTCTTCTGCTAAACGCTTTTGTGCCATACGTAACTCAGGGTTTTCATTCATATGATTTTCAAGTTCTTCGATTTCTTCTTTTGAGAGTAAGGTGAGTGTCTTTAAGTAATTGATGACATCTTGATCTGTTGCATTGAAGAAATATTGATAGATTTCATAAGGAGTGGTTAACTCGGGATCAAGCCAAATAGTTCCTGTTTCACTCTTACCAAACTTTGATCCATCCGCTTTCAGTAAGAGAGGTGATGATAATCCAACAGCATGATGTTGATCTCCTTCAAGTTTACGTATCAATTCAAGCCCTGTTGTTATATTTCCCCATTGATCTGATCCACCAAACTGGAGTTTGCACTCATATGTCTTGTAGAGATGATGAAAATCGATGGCTTGAATGAGCATATAGGAAAATTCCGTATAGGAAATACCGATATCTAAACGCTTTTGTACGGTATCTTTTGCAAGCATGTAATTGATGGAGAAATATTTACCATAATCCCTTAAAAAGGAAATAGTATCGATATCTTTAATCCAGTCATAATTATTGACAAAAATCGCATGATTGGAATCAATATAGCGAGCTATCTGTTTTTTTATAAGTTCTGCATTACGTAAAGATTCATCGAGACTGAGGAGTTTGCGCTCAGCGGTTTGCTTTGGATCACCGATAAGACCTGTCGCTCCACCTATAAGTACAATGGGTGTATGTCCATAACGTTCCAGGAGCATCATGCGAACAATTTGAACAAGATGACCTACTGTGAGTGATTCACCTGTAGGATCAAATCCACAGTAGAATTTAATCTTTTCGTTATTGAGTATTTCTTTTGCTTTTTCTTCATTGGAGACATCTTTAATTAGTCCTCTCCAAATGAGTTCATCATATAATGTCATGTTATTCCTCCCATGTGATAAAAATCGTCCCTAGAAAAAGATCTAAGGACGAAGAAAGTTTCCGCGGTACCACCTTAGTTCCAGGAAAATCCTGGCACTCATAAATCGTGTGATCTCCATAACCGTATTTCAAGTCCTGCTTTCTCCTCATGTTACACCCTCATGAGGTCTCTATCTTAGGTTTTCAAGCCTCTACTTGCATTATATCATCGATCGATTCAGTTTGTCGTTTGACGCTTCACGATGTAGTGAGGAAGCGTAATACGAATATTATCAACATCTTTTTGATTCATCAGTTTGGTCAAAAGACGCATGGATACAGCTCCGATGTCATAGACTGGTACATCAATGGATGTGAGTGTCGGACGCGAGAGCAAGGCATACTTGGTATTTTGGAATCCAGCTACAGCAAGATCTCTTGGAACAAGTCTTCCGTTATCGCGTGCGATATTCATAAATGACACAGCGATTGAATCACGAACACCTATTGCAGCATCAATCTTTTTATCTGCAAAGAAAGTGGAAAAATGTTGACGGTTGATGTTGGTATCACCACTTGTTCTAAAGATTTTAGGTTCTAGACCCGCTTCTTCCATCGCACGTGTATAACCCGCTTCTTTTTTATCATTGACCGAATAACGTCTAGCAGTCGATAAGAGATAGATATTTTGACGATGATCGCTGATCATCATTTTCGTAATCTCATAACCCGCTTTTTCGTAGTCAATAGAGACCATTGGAACATCTGGATCATCTGATACAACATTGGCAAACACATAGGGTATACCGTTTGAATTAAACATGCGTTTAATATCTTCAACACGCTTTTCATTGAGCTCATCATTGAGATAGAGGACACCATCGACCTGTTCAGCAACGATATCATGAAGCGTATCTAAAACATCCATATCTTCACGGATAGCAAACAGTTTAATGGAATACTTATAGTTTTGAGCAATGTCACTAATACCACCGAGCATTTCAGCAACTGAAGCTCTTGTGATATCAGAGATAACAACCCCTACTGTCGTGGTCTTACGGCTTGCAAGTCCACGTGCTATCACGTTTGGACGGTAGCCAAGTTCCTTAATGACTTTCAGGACACGTTGTCTCGTTTCTTCTTTTACTTTTTCAGGATTATTGAGTACGCGAGATACTGTAGCTAACGATACACCAGCAGCACCAGCAACATCATAAATGGTTGCATTACTCATGGAATTCACCTCAATTTTTCTTCATATACGATACGTATTATATCATAAAATGTAAAGGCTTTCAAGTATTTTATGAAAATTGTTTCATTCGTTTACATAAAAATAAAGAGGCTCAACAGCCTCTTTACCTTTTTACCGCTTTTCCTTAATACGTGATGCTTTAGCTGATAGTGTGCGGATGTAATGGAGTTTAGCTCTTCTTACTTTACCGACACGGCTAACTTCGATGCGGTCAATCGATGGTGTGTGTACAGGGAATGTACGTTCGACACCAATACCGTAGGATACTTTACGAACTGTAAATGTTTCAGAAATTCCTCCGCCTTGTCTTTTGATGACGAGGCCTTCAAATAACTGGATACGTTCGCGATTGCCTTCTTTAATCTTTACGTATACCTTGACGGTATCGCCTGGATAGAAGGTAGGTACTTCTTTGATGTACTGTTTTGTTATTTCAGCCATCAAGTCTTGTCCTTTTAATCTTGACATGTTCGACTCACTCTCTTTCTTCCAATGTTCATGTCAACGACAGCGGACCATTGTGCATAAATAAATTAATACGGCTTTTTCATTATAACAAAGTTATAGAAAACATGCAACTATTTTTTATTCGATTTCTTCTTCAATCATTTGAATGAGGTAAAATGGGTTTTCTGTTCTAAAATAATCAGAGAAAAAGATCTTTTCATAAAACTGAATGGTCTCATAGATATCTTGTTTATACGTTATGAGTTCTTCTTCATCAACTTCACCGAGGACAACTTCATCAAATAGAACAGCATGTGTCTTGGCAATCCAACTTGAATAGGATAGAATAATCGGTTTATCCTGACGATCTTCTAGAAAAATACTTTCACCATAATAGAAGTCTCTGTAGGATGTCACACCAAAGAGATCAAGTAATGTTGGTGTAATGTCATAATGTGATGTCAACATGCTATTTTCACCGGGTACTAGACCTGGAGCATAGACGATATAGGGAACTTTTTCAATTTCAAAGGGGATATCGCTGTTGGGTGTTTTTTCCATTGTAATATCTTGTGAGGAATAATTTTTATGATCACTATAGAGAACAATCACGGTTTCATCCATAAGACCTTTGGCTTCAAGATCATCAAGCAAAATGCCCAATCCTTCATCAAAGTTCATCTGAGCTGCTGTGAGTGTCTTGTACTCGAGTGTTTCATCAACATAGTTGGGATCAGCGTCTAATATATTGTAATAGGATTCAAACTCTTCACGATACTTATCGTGTGGGCCATGAGGTGTTACCGTTATCACAAAACTATAAAAGGGTTGACTTTGAATAGGAACAATCAAATCTCTGAATTGATCAAACATATCTGAATCAAGTGGCCAAAACTCGGTTTCCTCAATATCTAATTCTTCAACGGCTGTGTAAGATTCAAAACCAATACTCATATGCATTTCATCACGGTTGAAAAAGTCACGATAGTAGTTATGAAATGAACGTGTCGAATATCCCATCTCTTTAAGCATGTTGGGAAGCGCTGTTGGATAAGCATTATCACCGTAGGTGTACATGAAGTTATCACCTTGGAAGTACATCATGGATGTCAGCGACTTAAATTCAGCATCATAGGTGTAATTTGATTTAGCAGCTGAATAAAAATTGGTAAAATACATACTCTGATCGCGCAGTCTATAGTAATTTGGAGTGTAGGTTGGACTAAATGCATAATCCTCACAGGTTTCGCACATGATCATGATTAAGTTTTTACCCTCAATCATACCAAAAAGTTCGGATTGAGGAGCGAATTCATCCGTGACGACTTCATTGATATCAACGATATAGTCATCTTTAAAAATAAGTGGTTTGATCGCATTTGTCGTGTAGGTCACAATATCTTTAGCATGATAGGTAATCGAACCAAATGTTTGCACAAAGAGTGCTTTATCCGATGGTGTATCAAATAACAATTGATCGGTTTTATCAATAATTTTAGGTGTCAATAAAAGACCTGTTAAGGATAATGCAAAATATAAAAATCTGGAGGTGAAGCGATAGGTTCTTTCTCTTCCAGGTATTTTAACAATCCGATTGAGTATAATAGCCATGCTGATAACAAAGCCGACAATTAATAGCCATATCCATGCGGGGTATGCTTTGAGCGGATTGTATTTAATACCAATCTTCATGGTATTCTTGCCAGATTCTAGCAGCATTGCTATCGATGTTACGTCCTCTTTAAACCTGTAGAGTGTGCTGTCTGTAACAAAGAAAGTAAACATGATTAGAATAAAAATAGTGTATGCAATATATCTTCGTTTGTTATTTTTGATAAATGCTAATATTGAGACGACCAGCATCACATTAAAGAAAGCAATAATCCAATGAGATAATGTGATGTGAAATCCATATTTAGCTAGAAATATAAAATCAAATGTGAAAACAACCAGCATGATAACCAGCCATTCAATAATCATCGATTTAGTTGCTAATCGTTTGAGAAATCTCATCCTGTTACATCCTTCTTCTTGATACATTATTACATAATGTTCACATAATATCTTAATCTTTATGCTTAAAAAAAGCAAGCCTTTGAGATGTTTACTTTTTTGGCTTGCTCAGTTTATCGATCATCTTTTTTTCTTCTTCTGTCAGTTCAATTTGTTTGATGAGATCAGGTCTTTTTGTCAGTGTTCGATGAATGGATTGTTCTTTTCGCCAATCTGAGATAAGCTGATGATGTCCGCTGAGTAAAATATCAGGCACTTTATAACCCTCATAGACCTCTGGTTTGGTGTACTGAGGATACTTAAGCCATCCCTTCTGCAGCGAGTCTGTTTCACTTGACTCTTCATGAATGACACCTGGAACAAGTCTTGATACCGCATCAGCAAGAATCATTGCTGGCATTTCTCCACCTGTTAAAATATAGTTTCCAATCGATAGTTCTTCATCCACCAAATGTTCAACACGTGCATCAATACCTTCATAGTGTCCACATAAGATGATAATGTGTTTTTTTTGTGAAAGTTCGGTCACCTTTTTTTGATCGAGCAATTGTCCTTGAGGTGATGTCATGATGACATAGGAATCTTCTCTTTTAAGTGTTTTAATTGCTTCATAAAAGGGAGGAAACATCATCAGCATCCCTGCACCACCACCATAAGGTGTATCATCAATACGTTGATGCTTCAAACTGCTGTATTCACGCAGTTGATGGGTCTTTATATCGATAAAACCATCTTCAATGCCTCGTTTGATAATCGAGGTTCGAAGAAAGGGGTGAAAAAACTCTGGAAATAATGTTAAAATATCGATTTTCATAGCAATCCCTCAATAGGTGTAATGATGATTTTATCATCTAGAACATCTTTAACAAATGCTTTAATGAAGGGAATAAGTACCTTTTTTTGATCGGATTTCATCACTTCAAGTAAATGTCCTTGTGGAACATCAACGACGCTTTGTACTAACCCAATATAACTTCCTTCAGATGTATAACAGGCTTTGCCAATCAGATCGTGATAATGGTAATCATCTTCTCTGAGTTCATCTGTTGGATCTTGGTTTGTGTAAAGATCCAATCCCTTAAACTTCAAGATATCATTGATGTTATCAAAACCTTTGAACTTAACGATAAATAAATGATTTTGTTGTCTCACCTTTTCAATGATTAACTCCTGTTTAACACCAAGAAATTCGACATATAAAGCTGCTCCAACGAAAAAGCGGTTAAAATCACTATAATTGTAGATTTTAACCTCTCCTCTAATGCCATGTGTATTGGTAATGTGTCCAACGAGATACGTATTCATCCTAGAATGAGTCGATATCAATTTGAACGCGTTTGCCTTCTTTAGAGGCTCCAGCGTAGACGATTGTGCGCATTGCACTAGCAATTTTGCCACCTTTACCGATGACTCTACCGAGATCAGCCTCATTAACCAAAAGTTGAATGGTGATCGTATTGTCATCTGTTGACAAGATTTTTACTAAAACATCTTCCGGGTTAACGACTAATGGCACTATCATATTTTTGATCAGTTTTTCAAAATCAACCGCCATGATTAGTTCCCCCTTCGATTACTTTAAAACGCTGTATTTCTTTAATAAACTCTTTACAGTGTCTGTGGGTTGTGCACCATTACCCATCCATTTTTGTACTTTTTCACCATCGATATTGACGACACCTTTGAGGGGATCGTAGGTACCAACGATTTCTAAGAACTTACCATCTCTGGATCTGCTTGATTCACTTGCAACAACTCTGTAGAAGGGTGCCTTGTTCGAACCAAAGCGTTGTAGACGTATTTTTACTGCCATGATATTCACTCACTTTCTATAAACTCATAATCCATTACCATTATAATGATTTATTTTCTGCTGTCAAGTCTTTTTGCTTAACACACTAGAAATTTAATCCTTCATCATAGGTTTGCGATTTACCCAGATGCTTAAATCCCTTGATATCTTTTAATTGTTTTTTGAGTTGACTTTCTATGTCTTTATCTGCATAACAGACGATATAGCCTTGTTTTTCGGAAACAAAAGCGATATCAACAGGTAAATTTTTTAACTTTTCAGGAACTTGCTTTCCTTGATAAAAGACAACATATTGCATGCGGTTAGCGTACATGACAACTTCCTCCCTTTTGAACAATACCCAATTTATTGGGGGTCTTTATATGTGTGGAGATAGCATCCGTCATCTCTTTTAAAAACGCATTAATCTCATCCTGAAGGGCTTTTTCGAGCTGGAAATAACGCGTAACCTCTGGTGTGCTATAGAGTGTTGTTTTGGCTTCTTGAAACGTTTTAGCTGCCTGTTTAAAATCTGGATGATACGTTCCACCTGTTGACATCACATCATCATAGATGGCTTTAGCATCATGAAATGCTTTGATTTCATCAGCATAGTTCATACCAATTGCTTGATGCAGTTTTTTCATTTCAACAAATTTCGGATCTGTTTTGATTTCATCAAGCACATTGTATGCTTGCATAATCATGTCAGTCATAGAGCATCTCCTTTGTTATTTCAATATAGTCACCAGGTGATAAATCACCTAGTTTGAGTTTGCCAATTTGAATCCGTTTAAGATGTGTTACCTGATAATTTAACGCTTGAAACATGCGTTTAACCTGATGAAATTTACCTTCATCGATGGTTAGATATATTTTTTCTTCATTTTTTGTAAGTTCGATTGCTTTTGCTAAATATTCTTGATTTTTTCCGTCTTTGATTGTTACACCTAACAATAATTCTTTATCGTGAGTGAATGTCTTATCAAGGATGACCTCATATACTTTTTGAACATGCTTCTTCGGAGAAATGATATCATGAACAAAAGAACCATCAGTCGTTAAGATAATTAATCCTTCTGTGTCGATATCAAGTCTACCTGCAATTGAATAATCAAAGCGATCATACGGATCTTTAATGAGATCGACAACACAGGGATGAATGGGATCATGATTTGCTGATAGATATCCTTTGGGTTTATTAATCATCAGATGAATGGGTGATTTATAAAAGACTTTCTTTCCATCCAACACCATTATATCGCATGTTGGATCAATCGATTGATGGGATGATTGAACGCGTTTGTTATTGATAGTAAAGACATGTTGCTCTAAAAATGTTTTCGCTTCACTTCTCGTACAATATTTTAGTTGACTGAGCAGTTTATCGATTCGCATCATCTATCTCCTTTTGTGATATACTAATCTTGAGGTGTATGACTATATGATTACAATGAGAAACGTTATCCGCGAAGGACATCCAACATTAACAAAAATAGCTAAAGAGGTCAAATTACCACTGTCGCAAGCTGACAAGAAATTGCTCAAAGAGATGTTACAATTTGTCATCAACTCACAAGATGATGAACTTGCTGAAAAATATGAACTTCGACCAGCTGTAGGTATTGCTGCACCACAGGTCAATCAATCAAAGCGTATGTTTGCCGTTCATATTAGAGATTTCGATGGAACACTTTATTCGTATGCTCTTGTCAATCCTGTCTTGAAAAAACGTTCAACTGATATTATTTATGTACCTGGTGGTGAAGGCTGTTTATCGGTTGACCGTGAAACCGAAGGGCTTACGCCACGCTATGGAGCCGTTGTTTTTGATGCTTTAAGTTATGACATTGAAAACGATCGTCTCGAACAAATAGAACTCGAATTGAGTGGCTATGTGGGAATTGTTTTTCAACATGAATTTGATCATATCAATGGCATCATGTACACATCCAAGTTGTTTCCATCGCTTCCTCAAGCAAAACCAGCATTTGAATTTGTAACGGATGAAGAAGCTATTTAAGTAATGTTTTTAATAACTTAATCTGATTGGATAAAATGTCATCTTCGGTGACATTTTTTGTTTCTTCGTTTGGAAAAATATGTCTCGTTAGTTCTCTGAGTCTTGTCTCGCGTTTTTTCTTATCTTTAGAAAACAGTTTTTTAAAAAAGCCTTTGGGTTCATCTTTAAATTCAAAGATTGACGGATCAAATGAATGATCGACCATAATATATCCATCGTATCGATCACGCACCAACTTTTTTAGTAGTTTTAAGATATCTGTTTTACCAAAGCCGATTAGTTCAGGTCTTCCAAGGTGATTCGCGTCATGCGCAAAAAATACACTGATTTGATTGCGAACAAGTCGATATGCAGTTGTGGTTGACTCATTGTTATTCATAATGAGCACTGGATCAAATGCAAATGATAAATATTTTGACTTCATCCTCTTAAAAATGTAAACATAAGTGTTTATTTTTACTCCTGGTTGCTGTAACAAAACAATTTTCTTTCCTGCTCGTTGAGCTTGATCAACATAATCTCCTAATTTTTTTTCTATCGTATCGTATTCTTCGATAATGTCATGAACGATGGGGAGTTTGAGAAAAAGCATGTTAACCTTGAGTTTATCTGCAACCCGTAACATATGTTTAAATTCATCAATTCGCTCTTTATGTATGCGATCATCATAGGGATCGTATGCATCAATATGGGTATCAATGACGGAAAGCTTAATACGTTCTGCTTTCGTATCGAGGAGTATTTTTTTTAATTCTCCTTCAGAGAGTTCGATCAGTGGTCTTGATAAATCACCTCTGAGTGCTAAGTGATCAATTTCATGTTTAATCAATCGATTAATCCGTTCAGTAAGATTGAGTTTTCCATCGTGATCAAAGTATCCTGTAATGATTGCTTTCATAGATTCCTCCATAAATACATCAATATTGAACCAGCAACGCTCACATTGAGACTTTCAACGTCCTTGGTATCAATATGTACAAAATCATCAATTTCGTCAATAACTTCACTTGAAAGTCCATGTCCCTCGTTACCTAGAACAAGGACAATCTGGTTTGTTGGATGGATTTTTCCACCTTCATGTGCATCTGCACCTAAGACGGTATAGCCCATTTGTTTTAATTCAATCAAAGCTGACTTGAGTGGTTTTCTTTCAACGTAGACATCGAATAGAGCACCTTTGGAAGCTCTTATCGTCTTTTCATTATAGAGATCAGCACAATGAGGACTAAAAATAATGTGATTAAAACCAAATGCAACCGCACTGCGTAGTAATGCTCCAACATTATCTGGATCTTGAACGTCATCGAGCATGAGAATACGATTTGAAGAAATTTTGATATTTTCTTTTCTACAAACAGCAATAACATCCATATAGGTTTCTGTCTGCTGTAAATCTTCTAACAAAGAGCGATCATAGAGCGTGCCATCAATCATGGGATTGGATGTTATGACTTCTACTACGACTCTCTTTTTTTGTGCTTGTTCAACAAGATGCTTTCCATAAACCAGAAAAAGATCGTACTGATCACGATATTTTTTGAGTTTAAGAGATACATACTTTTTAAATGTTTTATTCTGTTTTGATGTGATCATTTGTTAAACTCATTTCCTTTTGATACTGATTAACTGCTTGTGATGTGGATAAGCCATAATCACCGATATTTAACTTAGATGATGAAGTAATATCTAGAGTCAAAATACGGCTTAGTATATCTTCAATCATGTGCATATAGTCTATTTCGTTTTCATATTTTGTTGCATAGACTTCCATCGGTTTTGTCACCGGTCTTTTGGGAACATAGACACTACAACAATCATTGAACGGACGTGTCGAAATGTCAAAGGTTTGAATATGTGTAGCAAGCTTAATAATATCTAGTTTATCATAAGTGACCAAGGGACGCAAAATTGGAATTTGTGTAACGCTCTCTACCACTTTCATCGACTGTATGGTTTGTGAAGCAACCTGACCAACTGCATCACCGTTAATGATACACAATGACTTGTTGTGTTTGGTAAATCGCTCTGCAATGCGATACATCATCCTTCTCATAACGGTTATGATATAGGGATCATAGACAGTCGCTAGGATCTTTTCGTGGAGATTAAAGAATGGAACAAGATGCAGTTTTATGGAATCGTTTGGTGTATAATTTGCTAATATCTTAGCTAAATCAATCACTTTTTGAACAGACTCAATAGGTGTTAAAGGTGTCGATTCAAAATGAAAGAGTTCGATATCAATACCTTGTTTCATAGCAAGATATCCAGCGACAGGACTATCAATACCACCACTCATCATAAGTAACCCCTTTCCACCTGTTCCAAAGGGATAACCGCCCATGCCTTTAATCATTTTAAGGTAGATATAACATTGATCCTTTCTCAGTTCAATTCTTAGAATTTCTTCAGGATTCTTTACATCAACAACAAACTTCCATTTAGTACCTTTTAAAATCAAATCTGCTACATGCTTAGTCACTTCAAGACTCGTCATTGGAAATGACTTATCACTTCTTCTTGTTTCAATTTTAAACGGAATATGATCTCTATCAATTTCTAAATCCAACACGTGGATGGCTGTTTGAACGATCTTTTCAAGATTGGGTTCAGTTACATGCGCAACCGCAAAATCAAAAATACCTGGTATCATCATTAATCGACTGATGATGTCCTTCTCATAAATTTCATTATAATCGATAAAAATACGGTCATGCTTCATGATATACTCAACGGATAAATCCGATAATTTCATCTTTATATGTGTTCGAACACGTTTGATAAAAAATCCGATATTCTGTCCCTTGATCATCATGTCTCCAAAACGAATCAGGATTCTTTTTTTCATTCTATCACCATTAACTATTTTACCATATATGCTATAATATGGACGGTGGTGATAACATGAAAAAACATGAACTATTAGAAGCTGCTTCTATCTTACTCAGTGAACAACCCAATACCCTCTCTGTTTTAGCTAATGCTTCTGCATTTATCTTTGATCATATCGATCAACTCAACTGGGCTGGATTTTATATTTATGATGGCAATGAACTTAACGTTGGTCCTTTTCAAGGTCATGTTGCTTGTTCCACGATTGCACTTGGAAAAGGTGTATGTGGTGAGGCTGCACTTAAACGTCAGACGATGGTTATAGATGATGTTACTAAACATCAAAATCACATCGCATGTGATGCAAATTCTCGTTCTGAAGTTGTTGTACCTATCATAATTGATCATAAACTATATGGCGTTTTAGATATCGATAGTCCCATTCATAATCGATTTAATGCAGAGCTCGTAGACTTCTTTGAGGATTTTGTCAGATTACTGGTAAAAACAATTGACAAATAGTACCCTATAGGGTAAAATGAAAAGCGTCGGTAAAAAGCAGGCATCTTTGTGATTGAAGTGCGATCCCTACCATTTGGAGCCCTTAGTAACCATTTACTGCTTAATGGCGAACAGAATATCGGGATACCTTTGATTCATTGAATTTGCAGTTTTTGCCTACCATACATATAAAAGGAGGTAAAAATTATGTCACGTTTCACAGGATCTACATGGAAGATTTCACGTCGTTTAGGTTATTCAATTTCTGAAACAGGAAAAGAATTAAAGAAGCGTCCTTATGCCCCAGGTCAGCACGGTCAACGCCGTTCTAAGTCCTCAGATTATGGTACACAGCTCCATGAAAAGCAAAAGGTTAGATTCACCTATGGCGTATCTGAAAAACAATTTAGAAAGACTTTTGAGGAAGCTAACACACGTGTTGGTATTCACGGTGAAAACTTTCTAAAACTGCTTGAATCAAGACTAGATAATGTCGTTTATCGTCTTGGTTTAGCAAAGACACGAGCACAAGCTCGTCAGCTCGTCAACCATGGTCACTTCTTAGTTGATGGTAAAAAGGTTGATATTCCTTCTTATCGCGTTGTTCCTGGTCAAAAGATTCAGCTTAAAGAAGCTTCAAGAAACCTCAAGGTCGTCTTAGAAGCACTCGAAGCACAATATGGTTCAGTTGACTTTGTATCATTCGATAAAGAAACTATGACTGGTGTCTTTGCACGTTATCCAGAACGTAATGAAATTCTACAAGAAATCAATGAACAATTGATTGTTGAATTCTACAACAGATAACAATGAAAAAGAATTGTGGCTCACAATTCTTT
>JAVEVJ010000032.1:0-14027 GCA_034005105.1 Acholeplasmataceae bacterium
TGAAGCATGCGGCCATCCACTCGAAGCTACTGCTGTTGCTAAGGGATTATCTCCTTTTGTAGGTAAACTGGGTGAAAAGATTGGCTCTGATCTTGTTACAGCTTATGATGATGGTTATGTTGAGGGAACATGGGGATCAGCTTCATTTGATGATGAAGGTAAACCCACTCAAAGAAACCTTCTCATTGAAAATGGTATTTTAAAAGGTTATTTAATCGATTATAGGAATGCTCGAAAGATGAAGATGGATCCTACGGGTTCTGCTCGAAGACAATCTTATAAGTATTCACCAACTTCACGCATGAATACCACTTATATCGCTCCAGGAAAAGATAAATTTGAAGATATCATTAAGGATACCAAGTACGGTTTATTTGCAAAAAAACTTGGTGGAGGAACTGTCGTTCCTGCTACCGGTGAATTCAACTTTGCCGTTCAAGAAGGTTATATGATTGAAGACGGAAAATTAACGAGACCTGTCCGTGGTGCCATGCTTATTGGTCATGGAAAAGATATTCTATTCAAGATTGATCGCGTCGCTGACAATTTAGAACTTGGTCAAGGTATGTGTGGATCGCTATCGGGTTCGATTCCAGTCGATGTTGGTCAACCAACCATACGCGTGTCTTCCATGACAGTTGGTGGAGCAGGGGGTAGAAAATAATGTACACACAGTGGATTGAATTAGGAAAACAAAAGGGATTATCTGAACTTGAAATATTTTCTGTAAGAAACAAATCGCTTTCGCTTACAGTCTATCAAGGTAAATTGGATAGCCATGTGAAAAGCGATGTTGAACATGTCACATTAAGAGGTATCTATGACGGAAAGATGAGTCTTGTTCGTTTTGAAAATCTCTCAACAACCCACGTTGAAACCTTAATTGATCGTTTGATAGAAAACGCAAAAGCACTCACCGTGAGTGAGCCAGCCATTATCTTTGAAGGTTCTCCTTCATATCCTGAAGTTAAAGAGGAACGTTACGATTTTGGTCAAATACCTGTCACCAAGAAGATCGATCTACTCATCGCACTCGAAAAAGATATTTTAGATCATCCCTCTGTAAGTCAGGTACAATCAACCTCTTATCAGGAAATTGATACCAAGACAACACTGATCAACTCAAAGGGATTGCATCTAACCAAACAAAACACCTATGCTTATGCTTATGCGATTGGCGTTTTTCAAAAGGATGATGATATCAAAACCGCTTATGACATTAAACTTGTTAAAAACTTTGATGACTTCAATGCCAAAGAAATGGCAGAGACAACCATCAAACAGGGATTACAAAAACTGGGTGGTAAAACGATACCTACTAAGGCTTATCCTATCGTCTTCTCAAATGAACGATTTGCAGATATCTTAAATGTTTTTGAACCCATTTTCTCAGGTGAAGCAGCTTACAGAAATTTAACAGCACTCAAGGATAAAGTTGGTCAACAAATATTTGGTGATAATATCAATATCACCGATGATCCACTTCATGACAAATCACATTTTAAGATACCTTTTGATGATGAAGGTGTTGCTTGTTACAGACGTGAAGTTGTCAAACAAGGTGTATTTAATGGGTTTAATCACAACCTAAAAACAGCTTCCATATTCAAAACAGAACCGACAGGAAGTGGATTTAATGGTGGTATATCTCCAACAAACTTCTATCTTGAACCGACTGATTTGACCTTTGATGAAATGATTAAAGATATCAAAGAAGGTGTTTACATTACCGATCTTGTGGGTTTACATGCAGGTGTGAAAACCGTATCTGGTGAATTCAGTTTGCAAGCAAGTGGTCTGATGATTAAAGATGGAAAACTTGATCATGCCGTTAAGATGATCGTGGTTTCTGGTAACTTCTTCGATATGATGAATCATGTCAAAGGCATTGCTAACGACTTAAAGTTTGAACTCTTTGCAGTCGGTAGTCCATCGGTTTATGTTGAATCACTCATGATTGGTGGCGAGTAAAAAAAATAAGGGGACGAACCCTCGTCCCTTTTTTGTTATCTTTTTATACCCAACCGCGCATTTTGACTGCATCTGCAACACGCTTGATAGCAATGCGATATGCGGCATCTCTCATATAAATATTTTCTTTGATCGCTAGATCATAAACTGCATGAAATGCATGTGTCATCTTGTGATCTAATTTGGTGAGCACTTCATCAAGTGGCCAATAATAGTTCATGTTACATTGAACCTGTTCAAAGTAAGATGTGGTCACGCCACCTGCATTACAAAGGAAGTCAGGAATCAAGAAAATACCTCTTTGATGGATGATTTCATCCGCTTCAACAGTTGTCGGGCCATTGGCACCTTCAGCAATCATCTTAACATTCTTGGAGACATGCTTCATCTTATCCTTAGTGATCTGGTTTTCAAGTGCACAAGGCATTAAGATATCAACATCTTGACTGATCCATTCGTCACCATCGAGCACTTCTAAACCCAGTTCATTAACAGCTTTTTCTTTATTAATCGTACCATAACCGTTTGAGATTTTATCGAGAGCTTCGATATTAATTCCCTTTAAATCCCTAAATGTATAAGATTTCTTTTCTTCAACATCCCAGCAAGATACGGCAATAATCTTTCCACCAAGTTCAGCATATTTATGCGCAGCATACTTACCAACTTTACCATAACCTTGAATACTTGCTGTGGTTTTAGCGATGTCAATATTGAGTTTTTTACATGCTTCACGGACGGTATACATCACACCAAAACCGGTTGCTTCATTACGACCGAGTGAACCACCCATACCAACAGGTTTACCTGTGATAGCACCTGGATAATGTCCACCAATAATCGTTTCAAATTCATCAAGCATCCATAACATGTGTTGCGAATTGGTCATCACATCAGGTGCAGCTACATCGATGACAGGCCCGAGTGATTTTTGTAATTCACGAACATATCCTCTACAGAGGCGTTCTTGTTCACCCAGAGACATCGTTCTTGGATCACAAATAACACCACCTTTTCCACCTCCGAGTGGAATATCAACAACCGCACACTTCCATGTCATCCACATTGATAAACCTCTTACGGTATCAACAGTTTCTTCTGGATGGAAGCGAATACCGCCTTTTGCAGGACCTCTGGAGTCGTTATGATGGATTCGATATCCATTAAAAATACGCGTTGTTCCATCATCCATTTTTACGGGAATCGTAATATGGAACTCTTTTCCAGGTTGACGAAGCAAATCCCTTAAGGATTGTTCAAGATGAATCTTTTCAGCAACTTCGTCAAATTGCTTTTGAGCTTGCAAATATGCGTTATAGCCTTGTTGTTTCACTTTATTCATTTCTCCTTTGTATCTATATTTATCTATTTTAAATTACTTCTTTTAGTTAACTGGCGTGTAAAAAGGAAAGACGAGTGCCTCTATTTTATTGTTAGTATATTAGACATATTCACGATAGAATCGTGTTAACCATAGATATTGTAACATGATGTTGCCAAATATGAAAGCGCTTTTATCAACTTTTTTGTTTTTCTTATCACTCATCTATTTTATTAAAAATAAAACCTGCTCAAATGAACAGGTTTTTAAATGATTAGATATCGTATTGTGCAAGTATTTGTGCCGGTGTCTTTCTTAAAAGCAACAAGATCGGAAGCATACCACCGATTAAGTTGACTAGATACAAAATAACAATACCTGCTAATACAGAAAGTGGGGTAACCAAAAACATTCTAAACATTCCAAGTACGGTATCGTTTGCTAAAAGGAGTGCATAGGATGCAAACGCATAACCAATCAATGAGGTGATGGTTGAAATGATGAGAACTTCGATGAAAAAGGATATCATCAGTTCTGTTTTCTTCATACCAAGAGCACGATAAACTGCAAGCTCATAGATGCGTGATACCATCGATGAATGCATAACAAAATAGAAACCAAGCAATGCAAAACCAATGACAACGAGTGCAATGACGCTCATCGTTAAACGAAGTTCAACAGCACTTTCAGCAAAATCAAGTTTGATCTGTTCGATAATATCGTAAGCTTGAAGAACATCATCTGATACTTTCTCAATAAGACCTTTTGAGTCGGTTGTATAGACATAATAATGTGTTAACTGATTAAACCGGTTAATCTCTACCATGATATCTGGTGCAATCATCATCACATTCTCTGAATCATAAACACCAGCCACCTGATAATCAAATCCTGTGGTTGTTACTGGGAAGGTTTGATCTTCTGCATCCGTGTTAAAAACTAAGTCATATAATTCAGATGAGATAACGACTTGATTGCCTGTTGGAACAGCCCCGTGTGTAAGTGTCACTTCATCAAGATAAAGGGAACCCACCATTCTGAAGAAATCAAGATTGACATCGTGAACCTTATTTGTAAAGGCTCTCGTTGTATAGGTCACTTTGATATCGCTATGAATGATACCTGTGAGTTTCATCTCAAAACCATCGACCCTAAATCTTTCGGACATCAAGTGATTGATTGACCATATACCATATTCAGCACCAACACCTTCAATGATGCTTTCAGCAAGCGGTAAAGTCATCATAAACTCATCATTATTAATCGCTCTTCTCCCAATCACCATACGACCTTTTGCATGATCGATGAGATCATTGGGTGAATCGACCGATAAAAGATTTTTCGTTGGTTCAATTGGATCAATAATGCCGATTGAAATAGCCGATGTTGTGTTAATAAAAGCCTTTTGATCACCACTTAAGTGCGTCTGTAACTCTTGATAGGTTAAACTTTTATCTCCTTCATTGATATAAACATAATTGTCTTCAAAGCGTCTTCCAGATAAGTCTGGAATGATCGATGATGCTGCCATCGCAACAACAATAGCAATCACAGCTCCTGAAATAATGAAGCTAAAGAGCATGAGCTTTCCTTTTCTAGATGAATATAGTATTTTTTGTAGAGCGAGCATAAAGATCTGCTTGATCGATACAATCGTCTTGTACTCTCTTTTTACTTCTTTGTTCTCTAGATGTTCAAGGCGGAAGGATGTTTCTAACATCTCCTCTTTATTCTTCTTGACATAGTGTTCATCCTTGATCAGCAAATTAGAACCTTCATCAATCAGTTTAACCTTTTCTATTGGCGAATCAACGTCCAAATAAAGTGTACGATTTCGTACAATCAGTCTGACATTGATGGGATCCATCATCTGATCTGTATCTTGAAAAAATTGAACCTTGACAGCATCACTTTGAATCTGACCACGATCAATCATGTCTTTTAAATACACAATGTTGTCATCAGAGATACGATGTTCATGTGTTGGATCATTTTCATAATCACTCATCACTTGACCATCTTTAATCTCGATGATGCGATCACCATAGATTTTCGCAAGGTCTTTTTCATGGGTAACTAAAACAACAAGTTTCTCCTTGCTGATTTCCTTGATGATATTCATGATTTCAAGTGTATTTTTTGAATCCAAGTTACCTGTTGGTTCATCCGCGATAATAACGCGTGGGTTTTTCACGAGTGCTCTCGCAATCGCAACACGCTGTTGTTGACCACCTGATAATTGATTTGACTTCTTCTTTCTAAAGGGATACATATTCACTGCCTTTAGAATATAAGTCACTCGTTCATCAATAACTGCTGGATCTGTGATACCCGCTAGTTTAAGGACTAATCCGACATTATCAAAAACTGATAAATGAGGAAGCAAGTTATAGTTTTGAAAAATATAGCCAATCGATTCATTACGAATCTTATCCCAAACAGCTGATTTATAACCTTGAATAATCTGTTCATCAAACTGAATGGTTCCCTGCTGAACGGAATCGAGACCACCAATGACATTGAGTAGTGTTGTCTTCCCTGAACCTGAAGCACCAAGTAATACGACAAGTCCTTTATTTGGAAAACTAATATTCATATCATTGAGTACATGTATTTCGTTCTTTTTATGTCTAAAAAAGTATTTATGTAAACCGCGTACTGTAATCATGGATTAGTCCTCCTTTGCAGTGACAATCGATTCGATAACGGTCTGTTTGAAGACACGTTTGTTGAATCTTAGACCTAACCATGCACCAAAGAGCAAGAAGATCACAATCAATAAGATGAAATCAAGAACTTCCATGTACTGAATATTCTTATAAATCGATGGTACGTATGTTCCTAGAACATAAAGTGCAACAAGCATAATAATCGAAGAAATAAATGCGATCATCACCTGTTCTAAAACAACAAGTTTAGCCAGTGTCGATTGATTGGTACCAATCGATCGAAAGATTGCAAAATCTTTTTTTCTACTCTTCATGATGTTCTTAGATACCGCATGTACAATCGAATAGAATAATAACCCCATAAAGATGAGTAAAATACCTGTAAATAATCCCATGAAGAAGACCATAAACTGAGATGATGGATTAGGAATATTTGCTGGGTAAATCGCACGATAGGTATCAAAATCAATCGCATTGACTGTTTTTACACCGTTGTTTCTACCGAGTACTGATAGCGAAACCACTGGACGGTTTTGTATGAGATAGGTGTATTCAAACTCTGTTAATACAAAATCCAGTATTTCTTCATAAAGCTCTTCTGAATAAAAACCATTCCAATCGAGTTCATCATCATGGATGATAGTTACATTTTCTAACTCAATCGTTATTTCAATGCTTTGATAAGTGCTTTGATCGTAGTACCAGGCTGTTAAGGAAACCGTCTTTGTACCCACGGGCGATGGATCATCGCTTGGAATGACAATCTGTCTTCCTGTTAGACTTTCGTTATATTGCATCCAAAAGCTATTAAAATCATCATCTAAGTAGTTGAACCCTTGCATTGCTAGATTTTCTAACTGTTGTTTTGCTCCAACATTTTCGGTATAGAGAGCAAGTGTTGTATCTGCTAAAAATTCTTCAGAGAAGTAAATGACATTTCTCTTTTGTTTATCGATTCCAACAATCTCGAAAGTACCGATAAAATCATCATCTGTTGCATCCATGATATAATCGGTTGTTCCGATACGTATCTCTTCACCAATTTGATAGCCATACCACTGATGACCAATAATAATCTCGTATTTTTCAGTGGGTCTAGCACCATCAATTTCATAATCCTTGATCATTTTTTCGGTGTCTGTACCATTCACTCTTCCATTGGAATAATAGGTCGTACCATTGGGACCATCACTCCAGGAGTCACCTTCTCTAAAGATATAGAGAGGACTGGTATTAAAAAATGCTAATCCGTTTTCATAAACATATTCAACGGTATTAATCTTTTCAAAGTAAGCGAGATCGGTAGCACTAAAATCAGATCCATCTTTTCTCTCAACCAAGACTCTTGTCTCCGTTACATTTGGAAAGCGTGATGATTGCATGATCTCTGCTTCCCTTAATTGGCTCACGCGATAGGTGTAGACCAATGAGAATGCAATCATCACAATCGCTTGCATTAAAACAAGAAAAACAAGTCGTTTAGGTGCAGAAAATAAGCTTCTTAAAGTAAATCGCAATAATGTTAGAAGCGTCATACCACGATGTCCTGGTAAAACACCTTTTTCGATAATATCTGTTTTTTTCAATTTTTTATCTTCAACGACTTCACCGTCATGCATTTTGATCTTTCTTGTCGCATAGATTTCCACTTGTTCATAATCATGTGTGACAACGATGACCAGTTTATCATGACTGATATCGTGTAAGAGTTTTAAAACCTGTGCACCGGATTGACTATCAAGATTACCTGTTGGTTCATCCGCAACGATAATGGGACAATCCTTAGCCAGTGCTCTTGCAATGACAGCTCGTTGTTTTTGTCCACCGGATAGTTTCGATGCTTTATGGTTTTTATGGGACAATAAACCCACTTTATCAATCAGTTCAAGCGCGCGTTGTCTGCGTTCTTTTCTGGGGTATCCTTGCACCTCAAGTGCTAGTATAACGTTTTGATAAACCGTAAAGGAATCGATGATATTATAGTTTTGAAAAACAAAACCTATATTAGATCCTCGATAACGTTCCCAATCAGCAATGGTGTAATGTGAAGTCTCTTCACCATTGATATAGAGTTCTCCTTCTTCGTAACCGTCTAGTCCACTGATCACATTGAGTAAGGTTGATTTACCGGAACCGGATTCACCCGTAACAGCAACAAACTCTCCGAGATTGAACTCAAGATCAATGCGCTTCATACCTACTGAAACAGTTTCAGCTGATTTATAAAACTTGGATACACTTTCAAGTTTAATCATGCTCATGCAGTATTCTCCTTTGTTATAATGGCTAATAGCTCATCTGGATGATCGATGATATAGTGTGCACCATGATCGATGAGAAGTTGTTTATCTCGAAATCCCCAGGTCACACCAATAGATGTTATTTTAGCATTTTTTGCAGTATCGATATCCACTTCTGAATCGCCCACAAATAATGTTTCATCTCGCATAACATGTAAGTGATTTAACGCTTGATAAAGCATATCGGGTGCTGGTTTGATCGGAATACCTTTCATCTCTCCAATCGCTACATCAAAGAGATTTAGAAACACATCTTCATTCAGCTTTTGAACAAGGTGTTCAAATTTATTGGATACAACACCTAATTTGATCTTTCGATCTTTAAGTTTTTTGAGTAAAGGAATGATACCTTCATACGGTCCTGTGTGAATCTGATTATGTTGATCGTAGTAATTTTGATAGAGGTGAAACAACTCTTTTCTTTCAACATCATCATAAGTTGGTGGTGCAACGCGATCAATCAATTTAATTGCTCCATTTCCAACTGCTAACTTGATGTCATCCATGGATTTTTCTTTTTGACCTTTGATTTTGAGTGCGTGATTAACAGCCACCCAAATATCTTCAATTGTATTGAGTATGGTTCCATCCATATCAAAAATAACTGCCTTTATCATGTTCATTTCCTTTACCATTTTTATAGTATATCACAGGGATGTTGTATCTTAAGGTGCTCACAGTGTATTTTATAAATCCTTATGGGGTACTTTAATCATCTGTTTGGTTTGGTGTGAAACAAGACCAAGCTGCATTAATAAAATAACGGATAAGGCATAGCTTTTATCATGATCTTCTTCTGGATACTCATCGATATGATGAGCTATTAAGTCATAAAAGCGATAATGCTCACCTAAAAGAAGTGGAATGGCTTGTTTTTGTCCTGGAGAAGTGATGAGTTCACTTCGAAGTCCTGAATTTTGATACACTTGATCAGTCGCTTCATGAACCGCATCTGGATCATCAAATCCATACTTTACATAGGTTGCTTTCGTTCCAATCACTTCAAATCTGGGTTTTGGGTCTCGTTCAAACACGTGTGCTCCTAAAAATACAGTCATTTGCTTATAATAGAGTGTCATCTCAAAATGATCATCAACTTCAGTATGCTCACGATCATCGAAGAGTGTGTTTTGTACAAATTCAGGTAATCCAAAAAGCTCAACCGCATGATGAACGAGGTGTGGAGCTAAATCGTAATAGACACCTGACATCGGATCAACTTGATCTCTCCAATTGGATCCAATCTTTGGAGCAAACCGATCAAAGCGACAGGTAAATGATATGAGTTGTCCAAAATCTTTCGTGTCTAAAAGTTTTTTGATGGTTAATAGATCACCATCATATCTTCTGTTGTGAAACACACGTAAAATGAGCTTCTTTTCAGCTGCTAAATCAAAGAGTTCTTTTGCTTTTGTATAGGAATCAACAAATGGTTTTTCACAAACCACATGCTTTCCATGTAGTAATGCTTCTTTTGTATAACTGTAATGGACATCATTGGAAGTAGCAATCACAATCAGTTCAATCTCTGGGTCTTCAATCAGATCATGAAACGAAGTGACAATTTCTATGGCTGGAAACTGATCTCTTAAGTCACTTTGATTGTGTTCACTTCGTGTCATGATGGATTTAATTTTGAAATTAGGGTGATTGATAAGTGGTGGCAAATGGAAATAACGTCCTGACATACCATACCCGACAATACCTGTTGTAATCTGATGCATTTTATCACCTTACCTCGACATCATTATACCACTTATATTTTTATTGATTATGTTAAAAACGCTTTACATTCTCATTCACTTGATGTATGATATATGCGCTGGGGATGTTCTGGATTCGTCACGGCATGGCGTCCAGTATAAGCATGTCATGGTTGCTCATGTAAAAAGGCCGAGGTTATAATAACCGGAAATCAATCTTTACAATACGCTGCCTAAGAAAAGGTGCGAGCCAAATCTGAATTTACTTACGGTTCTGATGCGGCACACTCAAGTAAGTTATATCTATTGTGTTTCCTAGAACAATAGACGAATCATATAGGATAGTGTAACTAGCATTTGTTCATTTCGTTAGGTACATGAAATCATAAATGAACTAAACATGTAGAAAATGCTGCACAAAGTGTCTTGCACAGGGGTTCAAATCCCCTCATCTCCACCATATAAGAAGCATAGGTTTGATACATAAGCGAATTAGTAATTCGCCCTAGTATCAAGCCTTTTTTCATGCAGAAACGGCGTTTTCCCCTATATTCCAAATACCATATCTCCTGTAGAGGTTCAAAGTAGAACTTTTTCAGGGCTTTTTTTATATTCGAGTTCAACCTTTAAACGATTACCTAACAATTTACACGATTACCCAACCATTTACACGATTACTTAACTATTTACACGATTACATGATGATTTACACAATTTCACAATTTGTCCACTTTTTCTCGATTTCCAATCTAGTTTTATATTTATTGATTCATAATTAAATATCATGTGACATTATTGCGTTTAGTGACTGTTAATGATAAAATGAAGCCATAAAAAAGGAGGGGAAATAATATGAAAAAAGGAGTATTGTTGGCTTTATCGTTCTTATTACTATTTTTAGTGAACTATACTCAAGTGTACGCGAATTCCGAATTTAAAGAAGAATTACTTGATATGCGCACTGAGAGCAGAAAAGTGTATTCATTGGGAAATGACACTTATCGATTTGAATTTTATACCAATCCAATTCATTATTTTAATGCATACGAAAACGGATATGTCGAATTTGATCAAGGTTTGGCATATGATTTGAAAACGACAAAATATACGACCACGAACAGCAACTATCAAGTGGAACTACCGACAACGAGTTCCGTTGATAATATGGTTCGTGTGAATTATTATGATTTGTATAGTATTGATATCGATTACTTTGGTGATAAATCGATGGATGAATCTCACATTTCTGAGGAAAGCAATGTGTATGCAACATATACAAACAATCACGATGATCAACTCGGAATCATCCCTCAAAATAGTAAGCTGAATGCAACATATCTATTTACTTCACCTAAATCAAGCAGACAAGTGAATTTTACAATATATTCAGTTGATTTGTCACTAAAAGAAATAGAGGATATATATTATTTTGTTGACACTGCCAATGTAGCCATATTTCAAACAAGTGATTATTATTTGCTGGACAGTGCAGGAAACGTTTCCTTTAAGGTCGATGTGAAAGTTCATGATTTAGGGAAAGGCATATATGAGTTTTCATTGACCGTAGATGATGAGTTTCTTGACGATGAAAACATTGTTTATCCTGTTAGTCTAATAGGAGGAGTCACATATTCATTGGATTCTCAAAACGATGTCATTAGAGATAAAACAATTGTGAAAGATACCTATGAAGGATACGATACGGATATTTTAACAGTCGCAAAACAAACGTACTATCCCTTTCAAAACACGCCAGTGTATTTATCAGAATATCATTCATATAGCATATTAGAATTAAACTTCGACGAATTGACAGGATCAAATATTGTCGTTTTAGATGCGAAACTGTATCTCAATCGATATCAAAGTAATGTCAATACCAAGTTGCCTTTGTCTGAGATTACCACATCGGATTTTGATTCAATTGACGGTTTTACAACTTATAGTAAAATACTCATATCTCAACCATCAATCAATTCCGAAAATATTGTACATGATATTACCGATGAAGTTGAAAATCACGTGAGCAATGATGACACCACGCTTCTTTTGGAATTATCACCGCAATTCATTTTATTGGGGACTTCAAATTTAAAATATATGAATTTCATTTCGGAAAACGCCGATGAATATAATAGCCCATATTTTGCGATTGATGTCACAGGTATCAATCTGAATAGTTCATATGGAGATTCTCCAGCATATGAACATATAAATAATCTTGACCTTAATTGTTTCGGATATGCTCTACGAATGGAACATACAATATTAAATATTTCAACTCCTTCAGGGGTTATTAATTTTACAAATATATATGCGAGTAATGCTTATTTATATCAAGTAATTATTCCTGCCGTCATATATACCATAAAAAACCAACCGTTCTATAACGCTAGGGTTCTTTCTAGTATTAACGCATCTATATCCGAAGATGAATATAGAATTGCACTTAGAATTGGTAACGTAGACGAAATAAGCACATCCTTCTATACAACACCAAGTAATTGGGGGCCGTATACGAAATATGATGATTTTCACTTTATGATACAGCTTGATGATGGTAGTTGGAGTCATAAAATTGGAAATCTACCTAGTCTACATTTAAGTAGTTTGATAAATCCTTCGGAAATCGACTGGGATGCGCCTTACACAGATTATTCCACAGGAGAATATTTTCCTAATCATTACAACAGTTTTACTATATATTTCGCTGTTACGCATACGAAACCCATTGGATGGGGGTATTAGTATGAAAAAATTCTTTATATTACTTTTATCCATCATGATATTATCGAGTTGTACACAGAATACAGAAGAAAAGACAATAATTGATGATTTGCCGGATGCCGGATATATACTTGATGATATAAATATGACAGATCTGTATTTTGATGTAACATTGATTTCTGTCAGATCTATCAACGATACATTAAGCGATGATCACGGTATTATCTATGAAGTATCTAGCGATGATGTGGAGCTATTCTATCAAAACCTAATTGACTACAGTTACAATGCAAACGACATCGTTTTTATCTATAAAGTAGGGAACTTTGTGTTTGAAATGTATCATAGTACGACTTCGACATTTCCCGGATTTATGAGACACTATGAATTGGCAGCGAATTTTCAATATCAGTTATTCTTTTCCGGAGAAATGGAATATCACCCTTTAATACAGAAGATGTTTGACAATGGAGGGTATATTTGGAGAGAGGAAACAGAGGAACATATTGTAGAATATCACGATGCATATAATCGTTTTAATTTACAGATTGAAAGTATTAGAATCATACCATTCAACAATGTCAGTTATACTGTGGTTGAATACAAATCAAGCGAGGAAGCATATCAAGCATTCATTTATCAAGACACCCTAAATGCGGGGACTTTCAATTCATTTCGATATTATGTTCAATACCAAAACTACGTTTTTATCATTGATGTTTTAAATGTATATGTTGATTTGATTTACACTCCTTTTGAAGATGTCGATTTTGTTGCCTATAGTCACGAAGATGCACAATACCTACCATGGGAAGGAAATTAACGTTGATTGTATAAGGTATTTCCCAGACCCGTTTTTTGACTTGGTTTTCATAGGTTTATCATACGTCCCTTCATGAAAAGAAGTGAAAATATAAATGAAAAGACTTTACAATATATTGTGATTGGTATGGAAATTGATGAGTGGTCTCCGACTCCATATGTATAGATAGAAGATGACTTAACGATTAACCTACGTAAATCTACGATATACCCACGAAAGATTACGTGGGAAAAAGCTGGGGTGGCGTAAAAATCATTAGGGGTGCGTAAATTTTGATAGGGGTGCGTAATTGTATCAAAATAGGTCATGCAACACATATAATAAACATAGGTTTGATACAATCTGCACTTGTCAAGTAAAAGTAGACATGTATCAGACTTATTTGTATTTGTTAAACCGTTTTTATATCCACGAATTGTACTAAAATAGTGTTTATCAGAGATATTGGATGACTTATTTTGTACAAAATTAAAGATGTTTACACGATTACACCTAAAATTACACGATTTATGT
>JAVEVJ010000033.1:0-13947 GCA_034005105.1 Acholeplasmataceae bacterium
CGGTAAAGATATGATGACCTATATCAAGAAGAAGGATATCATTGATCCCAAGAAGGAACAAGAGGCTTTAGTGAAACAAAAAGACATGCTCGAAAAAGAACTCAAACGTAGTGAAACGATTTTAAACAATTCAAACTTTGTACAAAAAGCTCCAAAAGAAAAGCTTGATCTCGAAAAGGAGAAATATCAATCCTATCAAAAACAGTATGATAGCGTGATAAAAAAACTTAAAGACTATGTTTAATGTGCTATTGGATGCAACAAATTGGCTTGAAAGTCAAATCAAGTTTAAGCCAAAAACCGATTTAGTGCGTATGAGAGCAGCTTATAAGCTTCTTGATGTCGACTTAAACGGTATCAAAAAAATACATGTAGCAGGTACGAACGGTAAAGGTTCAGTCTGTAGTTATATGTCTTACATATTGATTGAAGCGGGGTATAAGGTGGGTACCTATACCTCGCCTTATCTCGTGCGCTTTAATGAACGCATTCGCGTTCAGATGAAAGAGATTAACGACCAAGATTTATTGGATCAGATCAATTTCATCTATCAGTTCAATAACCAATTTCATCAAAGTTATGGTGAAACACTCTCATTTTTTGAACTCCTCACCTTAATGAGCATGCGTCACTTTTATCAATCAAAGGTGGATGTAATGATTATAGAAGTCGGTCTTGGAGGATTACTTGATGCAACGAACATCTTGAACTATGATCTTTCTTTGATCACATCAATTGGTTTTGATCATATGAAACAGCTTGGAAATACACTTGAATCAATTGCTAGTAATAAACTGGGTATTTTAAAAAAAGGTAATCATTTAATCACAACCGTTGATGAAACCCTACATCCCTACTTTGATAAGTATTTAGAAAATAATGATGTTACCTATCATTTCTTAACGAAAAAAGATATTCACTTGCTATCTGAAAACCCCATCCGTTATACCTATGATCAAAAGATCTACACAATACCCCTTGTTGGTTCCTATCAAATCTTAAATTCACTTTTAAGTATTGAAGGTATCAGATATCTTTATCCATCGATTTCATACGATATCATTGATAGAGGTATCCAAAAGACGACATGGTATGGACGTCTTGAGATGATTGATACAAACATCTATATCGATGGTGCGCACAATACGCATGCCATGGATGCACTTGTAGAAACAGCTAAGACCACCTTTAGGGATAAAGATATTTGGATTTTATTTTCTGCTTTAGGTGATAAAGATATCTTGGGGATGATCAAACGCATCAAAACGTTTGCTAAAAGAGTGGTCTTTACCTCATTTCCTGATCCCAGATTTGTTGATCTAAGCCCCTATATAGGTGATGACATCTACCTAGATGATCCACATCAAGCTATTTTGGAACTAAAGAGGCAGATGACAGATCATGTGATCTTGATCATCACCGGATCCCTTCATTTTATCGGTTACATCAAGAAAACATATGATGAACATCTCGTGAATACGTTTTTATCAAAAAAGCAGGATTGAAATCTTGCTTTTTTATTTTATAATAGGAGTAAAGGTGGGATTCTATGTTTAGCGAATCGTATCAAGGGTTTACATGGTTTGGTAGTGCTCATGGATTTGCAATCCTCTTTTTTGTTATCCTCTTTTGTGTGATGCTCTTCTATCAAAAACGCATCACACCCAAAGTAGATCTTATTTTAAGACGCAGTGTAGCTGTCCTCATGATTGCTATGGAATGGACCTTCTACACTTGGAGCTTAACGCGTGGAAGTGGGATTGCTACACTCCTACCACTCGGTGTTTGTGCACTCTCGATGTATCTGAGCGCTTATGCACTATGGACAAAATCAGAAAAGGTATTTAAACTGATCTTTCCTTGGGCAATCATCGGTTCACTGATCAGTTTGGTTGTCGCCGATCTTGGTTATACCTTCCCTCATTTTCGATACATCCATTACTTTGGTAACCATGGTTTATTTTTAATCGGCAATCTCTATATGCTCATTGTCTTAAGATTTCGGATCAGTTATCGTGATCTTCTCAAATCGAGTCTCATCTTGTTGATCTATGCAGCACTGATCTATCCTATCAACTTCTGGTTGGGGACAAATCATCTCTTCTTGAGAGAAGTACCTCATGAAGTCGCACCTATGTATGCTTTTTTAGGAAACTTTTGGGTTATCGGTTTTGTTATCTCGATTGCATTACTTTTGCAGATAACCTATTTACCCGTCTATTTATATCAAAGGAAGAAAGTATAGTCTCCTATGCTTTCTTTTTTATTTATTAAATGAAGAGGTGAAAAGAAATGATGAATGGAAAAGTTATCAAAGAAGGATTTACATTTGATGATCTTTTGCTTGTACCCAGTTATTCGAAGGTGGTACCTATCGATACGAAACTGAAGACCAAGCTGACGAAAAAGATGACGCTTGGGATACCTGTTCTTTCAGCAGCAATGGATACCGTAACCGAAGATGAAATGGCCATCGCACTCGCTAAACTGGGTGGCCTTGGAATCATCCATAAGAATCTATCCATTGAACATCAGGTCGAGATGGTGAAGAAGGTCAAGCACTCGGATATCAACGGTTCACATCCGGATGCATCAATCGATAGTGAAGGTCATCTTCAAGTCGGTGCAGCTGTTGGTGTCGGAAAGGATACGTATGAGCGGGTCAATGCACTCTATGAAGCTGGTGTTGATATTATCGCAGTCGATAGTGCACATGGTCACTCCATAGGAGTGATTGAAACGATTAAGCAGATTCGTGCGCTCTTTCCTAACCTTGATATTATCGGTGGAAACGTGGTAACAGCACAAGCAGCCATTGATCTTATTTATGCTGGAGCATCCGCGATTAAAGTAGGTGTTGGACCTGGATCGATTTGTACGACACGTGTTATTTCAGGTGTTGGTGTTCCTCAGTTAACCGCGATCAATGATGTTTATCAGGTGACTCGTCAATACGATATAGGGATTATTGCTGATGGAGGGATTAAACTATCCGGTGATATTACCAAAGCATTGGCAGCTGGTGCAGACTGCGTGATGCTAGGTGGTCTTTTAGCAGGGACAAAAGAAACACCTGGAGATGTTTTTGAATTAGATGGCAAAGCTGTTAAGAGTTATATCGGTATGGGATCACTGACTGCCATGAAAAAGGGATCATCAGATCGTTATTTTCAAGGTGGCATCAAGGAGTTAAAGAAGCTTGTTCCTGAGGGCATTGAAGCAACAGTACCCTATAAAGGTGAAATCAAAGATGTCATCCATCAGATGATGGGAGGTCTTCGTTCAGGTATGGGATACTGCGGATGTGAAACCATTATGGAACTGAAGGAAAAAGCACAGTTTGTAAAAATATCAAATGCTGGACTCAAAGAATCTCACCCACACGATGTCGATAACATCCAAGATTCTCCAAACTATCATGAATAAAATCGTATGGGTGGTTGATTTTGGTTCTCAGTATAACCAACTGATCATCAGACGCATCCGTGAACTGGGATTTTATGCTGAACTTGTCGAACCAGATAGAGTCACTCTTGATCAGATGTCTCTAGTTGGTGCACTCGTGCTATCCGGAGGACCCTCCTCTGTTTTAGATCACGATGCTCCTAAACTATCCATTGATCTATCTTCATTAACGATTCCCATCCTAGGCATCTGTTATGGTATGCAATATCTTGCATCCTCTTTAGGAGGAAAGGTATCCATAGGTATCCATAGGGAATATGGAAAAACAAAGTTAACGATTCTAAAACCAAGTGACCTTGTAGATGGTTGTCCAGATCATTTCGATGTGTGGATGAGCCATGGTGATCATGTGACTGAATTACCTAAGGGATTTACGACACTCGCTACATCCGATCATGAAACGATTGCGATGATGGCAGATCCTAAACGTCATATCTATGGACTACAGTTTCATCCAGAGGTCAAACATACGGCTTATGGCATGAAGTTATTGGAGAATTTTCTCGTCAACATCGCAAAGTTAGATAAAACATGGTCCATGCCTTATTTTATTGAAGAGAAGACAAGAGAAATTAAAGAGCTTGTTGGAGATAAAAAAGTCATCTGTGCACTTTCAGGTGGTGTGGATTCATCGGTGGTTGCCGCCCTTCTTTATCAAATACTTGGTAGACAATTAATACCCATCTTTGTTGATCATGGACTTTTAAGATTGAACGAAAGAATGGAAGTCGAACAAGCGTTTAAAAATCATTTTCAGCTCGAACTCATCACGATTGATGCAAAAGAAGTATTTTTAAAAGCTCTAGAAGGTGTTAGTGATCCGGAGAAGAAGCGTAAGATTATTGGCAAAACATTTATCGACGTTTTTGAAAAAACAACGAAAACACTCGGTCCCATCGATTTTCTTGCACAAGGAACACTCTATACAGATGTGATCGAATCGGGAACCAAAACAGCTGAAACCATCAAATCTCACCACAATGTCGGTGGTCTACCTCAAAAGATGAATCTCAAGTTGATTGAACCTTTAAATAAACTCTTTAAAGATGAGGTAAGAGCTCTCGGTTTAACACTTGGTTTACCCGAAAAGCTGATCAAGAGACAACCCTTTCCTGGACCGGGACTCGCTATTCGCATTTTAGGAGAAATCAATGAGAGTAAAATAGATATCGTTCAAAAAAGTGATGCTATCTTGAGAGAAGAAATCGAAAAGAATCACTTAGATCAGGATATCTGGCAATACTTTACGATATTAACACCTCTTAAAACCGTAGGTGTCATGGGTGATCAAAGAACTTATGAATACGTGCTTGCCCTCAGGGCAATCACATCAACTGATGGCATGACCGCAGATGTTTCAGACATTCCCTATCCTATCTTAAAGCGGTGCGCGTCGCGCATCATCAACGAGGTTTCAGGCATTAACCGTGTAGTCTATGACATTACAACCAAACCTCCTGGAACCATTGAATGGGAATAAAGAAAAATGAAGAAGCCTTCTCTAATATAGAATAGAGGAGGTTTTTTTATGTATATGATCAAAGAGATGCCCAATCAAGATAGACCCCGTGAAAGACTCATTCAATCAGGTGTGACTTCACTATCCAATGAGGAATTAATTGCGATTTTACTTCGTACAGGATTACGTGATGAATCCGTCATGACACTTTCAAAACATGTGCTTTATCAACTAACTTCCATGGAAGACTTAAAGCGTATAACCGTTTATGAACTCACTCAGATCAAAGGGATTAAAGAAGCAAAAGCATGTACACTTTTAGCTGCCATAGAACTGGGAAGAAGATTAGCATTTTATCGTAGAGAACCCAAAGTGATCATCCATTCAGCGATCGATATTTATCACTATTTTGCACCGAGTCTCTCACACTTGATGCAGGAACACTTTGTCTTAGTCTGTCTATCTACAAAAAGCGAATTAATCGCATCAGAAACCGTTTTTATCGGTACGATCAACCAGACACTCATCCATCCCAGAGAAATCTTTAAAAAGGCTATAAAATATGCTGCTTCAGCCATTATCTTTGTCCATAATCACCCAACAGGAGACTCATCGCCATCGAGAGCTGATGTGCTTGCAACTGAACAACTGATCAAAGCTGCTGAACTTCTTAGCATTCAAATGATCGATCATATCATCATCGGAAAAGATGAATACTTTTCAATTGTTGAAAACAAGCGGTATCAACTCTAGACCAAATTCATACATCAATTTAATAAATCAATGATATAATCATGATAGAGAAAGAAGGGATGTTATGAACAAGAAAAAAGATTCAACCAAGATATTTTGGTATGCGATAGCTATCGGCTTTATCCTACTCTTTATACTCATCTTACTATCGAGTATTTTGGATGTGGGTGAACGCTTGCGTTCAGTTCATCCCTATGTTGAATATGGATTTTATGGGGTAGCATTTCTCCTCGTCTATTTTTTGATTATTCGTCCTGTACATATCATCTTATTTTCACCCGCATTTTCGGTTGAAACAACACTGGATGAATCCAAGAGAATCAATCACGGTATACACAGACGCGTTGCTAAACGCATCTTGCAAGATGATACCCTCAAGGAAGACGACATCGTTCGAATCAATGATGCGCTAAAGAGTAACCCAGAGGATTTAAAACTTGCACTCAATCATGTGTTTAATCATCATGTCAAAAAGAAGATGAATCAGATCATTCGAAAGAATGCAAAAACCGTGATGTTATCCACTGCGATTTCTCAAAACGGTCGACTTGATTTTTTCACGGTCGTTGTCGTCAATCTCAAAATGATTAAAGAACTCGTCGTAACCTGTGGCTTTAGGCCATCCTATAAGAATTTATCCAAACTAACGATCAACGTATTTACTACCGCTTTGATTGCTGAGGGATTAGAAAATATGGATATCACCGAGTTGATGCCAACATCGACCGTGAATACGTTAGGTGAAATTCCCTTTATCAAACCCATATTATCTTCTGTAACACAAGGGATATCGAATGCGCTCTTGACCCTTCGAATCGGTATTGTTACCCGTAAGTTTTTGTTTAGTGATGCCAAAGAGATTACCAAAGAAGAGATCAGAAGAACCGCTTTATTGGAAGCAGCAGGCATGATGCCTTCTGTGATTGGTGAAGCTTTGATGATTTTACCAAAGCGTATTGCTAACCTTTTCAAAAAGCCAGATAAAAAAGCCAAAGAAGAAAGTAAAGATGCATCTGAAGATGTTTTGGTGAAAAACTAAAATAATCAGACATTTTGCACCATTTTTTAATTGACTTTTCATACTAACTACGTTAAAATATCTATGTTGTACCACTTTGAACAGGTTATAAACGCATAATTGCTACCTTAAGGGTGTGTCTTCAAATCTTAGAAGGAGGTATGCAACATGTATGCAGTTATCAAAACAGGCGGTAAGCAAGTAAGAGTCACTGAAGGTCAAGAAATCTACGTTGAAAAACTAGATGTCGAAGCTGGTGAAAACTATACGTTTACAGAAGTCTTAGCACTTGGCGGAGAAAAAACCATTATTGGTACACCCGTTATTGAAGGTGCTCAGGTGGTCGCTAAAGTACTCAAGCATGGACGTGGTCCAAAGATTATTGTGTTTAAGTACAAAGTGAGAAAAAACTATCGCAAAAAGCAAGGCCATCGCCAATCATACACCAAGCTCGTTATCGAATCGATCGTTGCTTAATATGATTAATGTCGTTATCAAAAAAATTGACGGTCATATTCAAAAGATGACGGTCAGTGGACATGCCCAATACAAGCAAAAAGGTCAAGACATTGTCTGTGCTGCTGTCTCATCAGCAACACTGGTGACCGCAAATGCGATTGAGCACTTAGGGTTAAATCAAACCATTGATTTAACTGTTGATGAAGGATATTTCAATCTCAAGGTAAAATCATATCATGAGACCGTATCGAAATTGCTCGATAACTTGGAATATACACTTCATGATCTTGAACAACAATATCCGAAATATATTAAAAATCAGAAGGAGGGATAACATGTTAAAGTTAAACATACAGTTATTCGCATCGAAAAAAGGTGTGGGTTCATCCCGTAACGGTCGCGATTCTCATTCCAAACGTCTTGGCATGAAATTGTCCGATGGACAATATGCATCGGCTGGATCAATCATCTATCGTCAACGTGGCACAAAGATTCATCCAGGTGCTAATGTGGGTAGAGGTGGCGATGATACACTCTTTGCTAAGGTTACCGGCACAGTCAAATATGAAAGACTTGGTAAGGATCGTACACAGGTATCAGTTTACGAAGGATAACACCCCGTTATCCTTTTTTTTCGAATAGATAGGAGTTAAACCATGTTTGTTGATGAAATATCCGTATGGGTATATGGTGGGAAAGGCGGCGATGGCGTCGCGATTACCCGCAGAGAAAAATACGTTGAATTTGGTGGCCCTTGGGGTGGAAATGGCGGAAACGGTGGATCCGTTATTTTTGTTGGTGATGAGGGTAAAAATACGTTAGGTGATCTGAGATACATGCGTCATATCAAAGCTAAATCAGGTGAAAGAGGACGCACGAAGGGACAACACGGTGCATCCGCTGAAAACACTTATGTCAAAGTTCCACTTGGTACCCTTGTCTACCATGAAGGAAAGATTGATAAGATTGGTGAAATCACGAAACACAATGAGGAACTCATCGTAGCTAAAGGTGGAAAGGGAGGTCGTGGGAACATGGCGTTTGCTACCCACCGCAATCCATCACCTGATTTCGCAGAAAACGGTGATCCAGGTGAACACTTCAAGGTTATAGTTGAACTGAAAGTTTTAGCAGATGTTGGATTGATCGGTTACCCTTCGGTTGGAAAATCAACCCTTTTATCCGTCATCTCGAATGCAAAACCAAAGATTGCAGAATATCCTTTTACGACACTTCATCCACAATTAGGCATGGTAGAGTTAGGAGATTCATCGTTTGTGGTTGCTGATCTACCTGGTTTGATAGAAAACGCTCATCAGGGGTTGGGCTTAGGCATTCGCTTCCTTAAACATATTGAACGCTGTCGTATCTTTTTGCACGTGATCGATCTTACGAGAGAAGATCCCTATCATGATTATGAAAGTATCAATCATGAATTAGCAATGTATGATGAACAATTACTTAAGCGTCCACAAATCGTCGTAATCAATAAGATGGACATTCCTGGATATGAAGATAAGCTTAAAGTTCTAGAGAAAAAGATCAGTCATCCGAAAGTCATTATTTCTGCTCATCAGAAAAAAGAGATTGATAAGCTGCTTTATCTAACATTAGACGAACTCAAAAAAGCACCTAAGATTGAAGTTATAACACCGATCTATCATAAGGATTATACGCTTGACCAGGAAGAACCTGATTTCATCATTACCAAACAAGAAGATGGTAGTTTTGACTTAAGTGGTTCGAAACTCCGTTTAATCTTTGATCGTACCGATTTTACCAAAGATGAAGCCGTTAAGCGCTTTGCTAGACAACTTCGCAGTCTAGGTGTCGATGATGCACTCAGAAAAGAAGGTGCGAAAAATCACGATACGGTACGCATCTTCACTTACGAATTTGAATTTATCGAATAAGGGCATCCGCCCTTTTTTTATTAAAAAAGGAAGGATTTCCTTCCTTAAGTGAGATGGAGCATGCGAACCTTTGAATTATAGGTTTTCCTTAATAATTTGAGTTCCTTATTCAAGGTATGGTTTTGCTGTCTTTTCATCTGACGTGTGAACTTATCTAAGTGCTGATTGATATTCTTGAGTTCGTTTTCGCGCTTGTCATTCATCCGTTTGAGCATCTTTTTTTCCATGTCGATGTGTTCTTGTTGCATCATGTGTGTCTTTTGAATAACCTCATCAATATGTTTCGCTTTTGATTTATAACTTGTCATACTCTTGTCGTGATTGGTTTCATATTTAGCAAGAATCGCTTCATTTTTATTCGTGATGGATTGATCGAGTGATTCATGGTTTTTGGTCGCAGTTTGCATGTTTTGTTCCATGGTGGAAATAAGCTTATCATGTTCTTTGATCAGTTCATTTTTCTTCACTTCATGGTCATGTTGATATTGTTCTGCATTCGCCACTTGATTTTCTTGAATGAGATTTAAATCATTTTCACGACGGATACTGTTATCGGATAGTTTCTTTTCAAGAAGTTTTAAGATATGTTGGTCCATGAGAAGTGATTTTTGATAACTGATCTTTGAGAGTTCCTGTTTCTTTCTGTTCTTCAATCGTGCGATTTTGACCTGATGCATGTATTCATTTTCTTGTTTTCCCTGATCGATATCAAGATCTTCTAACTGTTTGGTATAGTTTAAGTTGAGACTGCGAATCAAAGCGGTCGTTGACTTTCTAAAACCTAAGGTGAGCTGTGATTGTTCTTTCTTGTTTTTATCATAAAATGCGAGCATTAACTTGAGGAGATCTTGAAAATGAACCGAAAGCTTTTTTTCAAATGACGTTAGAGATACTTGAAAGATCTTCGATTTTTCTTTTAAGAATGAATCACTGACATAGACCTCATTATATAATGTGTGATAAAAGGTGTTCATCTGATCGATATACGTGTTGATATCCTTCGTGATCTTTTCATAGGTGTGTTTATCTTTGGATAAATAAGTATAGAAGATAGAAGCCTCTTGATGTTTACTCTTAGCGAGTTGTGCTTCCTGATCTTTTTGTTTTTTGGTAAGCTTTGAAATCTGATCATCAAGTGGTGATAATTTGAGATGTTTTCGATCCATCTGTTTTTGAAGTCTACTTAAGGTACCTCTGATACGTTTAAGTTCATGTTCACTATTGGATAGTTCTTTATGTAGTTCCTTTAAGTCCTGATGCTTCGTCTCCGATTTATGGTTGGATTTTAAACCCTCAAGTTGAGCATTAAGCTGTTCGATGCGCACGGTGGTACGTTCGAGATCTCCTTGACTCATAAAGAAACTGTCTTCAAGGGTTTGTATATCCTGCTCAATCATCTTTTTCTTTTCGATGACCTTTTGAATCTCCTGTTCAAAATAGTTCATCATGTCTTCATGCTTGAGCATGTATTTATATCCCGTTAAATCTTCAATTTTCTTGATATAAAACTCTTGATCAAGCTGTTGATAAAATTCAACAATTTGATAGAATGCTTCTTGATTTTTATGAATAATGCGCATGATAAAATCAAGCATTCCCTTGAACACTTCTGGATGTGATGGAAGATGATAAAGTTCTACGAGCGCATCTTTGAAGATCCGATCGATACCATAGAATTTATAGATGACCTGAAAGAAGCTTTCAGTCATCATCTGATTATACTCGAGTTCATTCTGATAGGTTAGAAGAAGTCTCGTTGCCTTTTCATTGCTCATGCGTTGCTGATGTTTATATCTGCCCTCATTGACGATAAAGACGCGTTTTGCTTCCTCAATCAGTGCATCGTGCTTGAATTGATCAAGTGAGTGCTTGTTTTCTAGATACGCGAGATCTCTTTCTAAATCAATTTCAGTAATCTCTGTGTTTAAATCATACTGAATGGCTTGTTTTTGTTTATTAAAGATTGCATGGCTGAGTTCTGTTCTCAGTTCTTGTTCAGCAATGGTGTAATCTCTTTTTAATTTCTCTTTTTCAAGTTCAAGTTGTGTGGTTGCATTGAGGACGCTTAAATCCGCTTCAAAATGAGCTTTTTCTAAATCGCGATTCAATCTAATTTTTTCGAGTGCTTTTTTAATATCAAAATCGAGTAATGCTTCTTGGTGTTTAAAAGCTGCAATGGTCACATGTGCATCATTGGCAAGCAAGTTGAGTTCTCTTTCTTGTACTGCTGCAGCAATCAGTAATTGAAATTCAAGTGGAAGAAGTTCAAGATTGTGTTCTTGAAGTAATATTTCTTTGCTGTTGGCAAACGTTAATTCTTCTGATTTTTGCATCAATTCTGATGCTGAAAGGTTGTGATTGAAATTGAGATCGATCTTTGCGAAATCCTGTTTTTTCTCATACTCATAGAGGACTTTCTTTAATCGCCACTCATTGATTTCTTTTAAGTGTGCATGATCAAGCTCAAGCAATCGTTTGTGCATTTCTTTTTTCTTGATCAATATGTCTTTATTCGTTCGTATGATTTGCTTATTCAACTCGTTATCAAACTGATTGAGCATCTGCGTGAGCTGATGATTTTTCTTTTCTTTTTCATATTCATCTTCGATGGATTTCATCTCATCTCGCATTTCACGAGACTTGATGAGTTTTTCTTTTTGGGTGGTTTCCCGATAAGATGATAATTTGGAATTGAGAAGGGTTATCTGATCATTTCCTTCATGGATGATGCGTTCCTTTTTGTTTTCATAAGCTGTCTTTTGTACATCAAAAATAACACTCAATGAATTCATTTTTTCTGTGAACGCATTCAGTGATTTTTGTTGTGTTTCTTGGAAATTAACCTTAAGCTCTTCGATTGATTTTAAGATGGGTTTAAGCTTTTCCTGGTGTTCTTTTTCGAGCTTATTTAAAGCGTTTTGATATTTTTTCTTGAGTTCATTGATTTTCTTGTTAATAGATATGGAAAGTTGACTATAGGTATTCTTAATCGTTAGATAGGATTGATCATTGGCTTCAGTGACCCTTTGACTATCCTCGCGAATCACTTGAAGGCGAACTTCAACTGAATTCTTGATTTTTGTTTCTTCCTGATCGAAGAGCTGGATGTTTTCATCGTAACGTCTTAGGAGAAGTTCATGAGCTTCCACTTGTTCCAGTTCGATCTGTTTGGTGGTTTCCTGATAGATCTTTCTGGCTTCTAGCATCACCTTTTGTACTTGAGCAAGTTCACGCTTAAGTACTTGATCCGCTTTATCAAGTTTTTCTTTTGCTTCACTCTCAATCTGGCTAACCTTGGTTTCAATGGTTTCTAGTTGTGCTTTGAGATTGAGGTTGAGTTCATGCGTTTTTTGATATTTAATCTTTTGACTCTTATCAATTTCTTCTTGATTTTTTGCAATAAGTACACCGAGTGATCGTTGGAAATTTTCCATGTTTTCAGCATAATGACGATTGATTTGAAGTGATCGCTGGATGAATTGATCTTTAATGAGTTGATGACCTTTTTCTAATTCTGAAAAAAAAGGATTCATTGAACGCAAAACAACTGCCAATTTTTTTTGGATTGGCAGATATTTCTTATCGATGGATAGAAGTTGTTTTAAATCAGCATCAAATTCCTTGATAAATTCAAGTTTGAACACCTTCATCACGTCCTAAAATTATTATAACATAATCAAATCAGTCATTTAAAAAATCCCATCTTTTTATGATATAATAAATATAATGATTGTAGAGAAAAAGGTGATTATGTGTACGCATATATTGAAGGCATCATTACGGAGATTAAACCCAGTTATGTTGTCATTGAAAACCATCAAATAGGATATCTGATTATCGCACCAAATCCGTATGCTTATCATATTGGTGAAGAGGTTAGAATCTATACGCACCACCATGTACGAGAAGATGTCAATAATCTCTATGGTTTTAAGACATTGGAAGCTAAAGAACTCTTTATTTCCTTAATCGGTGTCTCAGGCATTGGTCCCAGAAGCGCTTTACCACTTTTAGCAACCGATCAGATTCATGATGTGATGTTCGCAATTGAAGAGGGTAATGTCAAGTTTTTAACAAAGTTTCCAGGTATTGGTACGAAAAGTGCTCAACAGATCATCTTGGATTTAAAAGGCAAACTCATTGATTCAGATGAGGAGCTCATTCCAACCCATAAAAATGATGTCACAGATGCACTGAGTGCACTGGGATACTCACAATCAGAAATCAAAAAGGTCATGAAGAAAATCGATTTAGATCAACCGGTAGAAACCATGATTAAACAAGCTTTGCAACTCTTGATAAAGTAGGTATCACATGGATAAAGAACGTATTGTAACTGCAATGTCAATCAAAGAGGATGAAGATCAATCACTCAGACCCCAACGGCTTGATCAATACATCGGACAAACCGATATTAAAGAAATGCTTGATGTCTATATCAAAGCAGCACTCAAGCGCAAAGAAGCACTCGATCACATCTTGCTCTATGGTCCTCCAGGACTCGGAAAAACAACGCTTGCTCAAATCATTGCTAATGAGTTAGGGGTACAGATTAAAGTGACCTCAGGTCCTGCAATTGAAAGAAGTGGTGATTTAGCAGCTGTTTTGAGCTCACTGTCACCTGGAGATGTTTTATTTATCGATGAAATTCACAGACTTCCTCGCTTTGTCGAAGAAGTTTTATATGCTGCTATGGAAGATTATGTCCTTGATATCGTGATCGGTAAAGATCATGATTCACGAAGTATTCGTATCGATTTACCTCCATTTACCTTGATTGGAGCAACCACGCGTTTTGGTGATTTATCCGCTCCGTTAAGGGATCGTTTCGGTGTTGTCTTTCGGCTTTCATACTATGGTGTTAACGATTTGGAACAAAT
>JAVEVJ010000034.1:0-13815 GCA_034005105.1 Acholeplasmataceae bacterium
TCGATAACATGCTTAAAGCGCATGATTAAATCAGAATTGCTTTCAACCAAATATTTTAACAACTCATGATTTTCCATTTTCCAACTGGCATACTCGTGATAGATTCGCTCATCACGCATGGTGATCACCTTCTTTATGCTTTATTGACTGATCCAAACATTTCAAGTTTATCTTTAATAACCTTTTTCATAGCTTCATAACCTGGAGCTAATAATTTTCTTGGGTCAAATCCTTTTCCTTCAAGGTCCTTCTTGTCTTCAATATATTTTCTGGTTGCTGCTGCAAACGCTAATTGAAGCTCTGTGTTGACATTAATCTTGGAAACTCCCATAGAAATTGCTTTTTTAACCTGTTCTGCTGGGATGCCTGTTCCACCGTGTAATACAAGAGGTACTCCCTTTGTTACTTTAGCAACATTTTCTAAAACATCAAAGCGAAGTCCTGGCCAATTTGCAGGATATTTTCCGTGAATGTTACCAATACCTGCAGCAAACATATCGACACCGGTTGCTGCAATGATTTCGCATTCTTTGGGATCTGCGACTTCACCCATACCAACAACTCCGTCTTCTTCACCACCGATAGCACCAACTTCTGCTTCTACGGAAACACCTTTTGCATGACATGCTGCAACAATTTCTTTTGTTTTTGCTAGATTTTCTTCGAATGGATAATGTGATCCATCAAACATAATGGATGTAAAACCTGCTTCAAGTGCTTTATATGCACCTTCATAGGTACCATGATCCAAATGAACAGCAACAGGAACGCTCACATTATAGAACTTATCCAGTTCTTTAACCATAGCCATTACGTTGCGGTAACCACCCATGTATTTCGCTGCTCCTTCTGAAACACCTAAAATGACGGGTGATTTGAGTTCTTCAACAGTTGTTAAAACTGCCTTAATCCATTCAAGATTGTTAATATTGATTTGAGCGACGCCATAACCTTCTTTGCGTGCTGTGAATAACATCTCTTTCGCTGATACGACTGCCATATACTTTTTCCTCCTTGGAATTTGTCACACTCTATTATATTACAAAGTATTTCATTTAGCAATGAAATTGGGGTTTGTAACCGTTCACACGATTCGAGATTTTTGATAGATAACCGTCGCTTCTATAAAGTCCCTAAACAATGGGTGTGGTCGAAGAGGTCTTGATAAGAATTCTGGGTGAAATTGAACAGCAACAAACCAGGGATGATCTTCGAGTTCAACCATTTCAACCAATTGGTATTCACTGTTAAATCCGGAGATACACATTTTGGATTCTTCAAACTGATCGAGGTATTGATTATTAAACTCATAACGGTGACGATGTCTTTCCTTAATGAGTGTTTCCTGATAAGCTTTGTAAGCTTTTGTTCCTTTTTTGACTTCACAATCGTAAGTACCCAATCGAAGTGTTCCACCTAAATCTTCATCTGTGAGTCTACCGCGTTGTAGTGAAATGACGGGATGTGGTGTTTTTGGATCAATTTCTGTTGAGTTTGCTCCAACGATGTTGAGTACATTTTGTGCATATTCAATGACCGCTAATTGCATACCATAACACAAGCCTAGAAAAGGAATGTTGTGTGTTCTAGCATAGGTGATCGCAGCAAGTTTCCCTTCTGTCGCTCGAGCTCCAAATCCTCCTGGTACTAATATGCCATCGCAATCTCCTACTTGATCTTCAATATTTTTTGCATCAACTTCTTCAGCATTGATCCACTTAATATTGATTTTCTTCTTGTTAAAATAGCCTGCATGTTTTAATGATTCTGATACAGAAAGATAAGCATCATGTAATTGGACGTATTTTCCAACGAGTGCAATATTGATTTCTCCATCAAGATGTTTGATGCGATAAATAAGATCTTCCCATGGCTTGATATTGGCTTTACCAAGCTCATATCCAAAATGTTTGATGATCCACTCATCAACATGTTGCTGATGCAAATTGACGATAACTTCATAGAGGACATCCACATCAACTGATTCAAAAACAGCTTCCTTGTCAACGTCACAGAATAAGGCAATCTTATCCTTTTGCTCATCGCTAAGTGATCTTTCTGTTCGAAGCATAATGATATCAGGATGGATACCTAAGCTCATTAATTCCTTAACGGAATGTTGCGTAGGTTTTGTTTTGATTTCATTGGCTGCTTTTAAATAAGGAACTAAAGTGTTATGAATGTAGAGGGTATTATGATAACCAAAATCACGTCTTGCCTGTCTGATAGCTTCTAAAAAGGGAAGCGATTCAATATCACCAACAGTACCACCAATTTCGGTGATGACAACATCGGGTTGTGTGTGTCTGGCGACATCGACCAGTTTCTTTTTAATCTGATCTGTGATATGCGGAATCACTTGAACGGTTGCACCAAGATAATCTCCTCTTCGCTCGTGTTTGAGAACGGATTGATAAATCTTACCGGTTGTAATGCTTGAGTGACGATTTAAATTTTCATCAATAAACCGTTCGTAATGCCCGAGATCTAGATCGGTTTCAGCTCCATCTTGGGTGACAAAAACCTCACCGTGTTGATAAGGGCTCATGGTGCCAGGATCAACATTAATGTAAGGATCAAATTTCTGCATAAAGACCTTGAGTCCTCTGCTTTTAAGCAATTGACCGATTGCTGATGCAGTAATTCCCTTACCTAAACTCGATACAACGCCCCCCGTTACAAAGATATACTTAGCCATCATAACCTCCTTAACGTTTTTAATAGAAAAGAGTCCCCTAATGATCAGGAGACTCTATGGTGTGCCCTTATCTATTATATCAAAAGAAGATATAAAGACAATCGTTTGAATAGATTTTTATGAAAAATTAAAGTGCTTTAATATACTGATTATCTTTATCTTTAACAAAGCCCATCTTTTTTAAGTATTTTTGATGCTGTTCATTACCAGGTTTACTGATCAGCTCTGTAATTCCTTTATCCTTAAAAAATGTCTTTTGCTCATTGTATAGAAAATCTCCTACTTTAAAATCACGAAATGCTGGTGTTACATAGTCCACATGGATTTCTAGCTGATGATCTTTTCTTAAACCAACAAGAATTCCTGCTGGAACGGTATTTCGTAAGATAAAGATGCGTTCAAACTTGGGATTATCTAATGACTCATCATATGCCATGAAATGCTTCATGTCTTTCTCATATGATTCAATAAACATTTTAAAGTACGTCATATCTGTGACTAACAATAATTTGAAATAATCCTTTGTTGTATACATTTGATAAAGATAATAAACGTTGATGATGACAATACCCAAGTTCATCAGTGCAACCGGTAAAGCTCCTATTAAAAAACCGTAGGTTGCAAAAACTGCAGAACCTATCAAGTTAATCCAACGTAAGCGTTTGACCGAACTCATCAAAAGTGAAATTAAAACGATGAGTGAAGCCACATATCCAATCCATTCTTGCCAACCAATCATTTCATCAAATCCTTTCTACGTAGAAAAAAGGGTATACCCATGTGTGTACACCCTCATCTTTATTTATTCGTCGTACATATCTTCAAAATCGTCCATGATGTCATTATATTCGTCTTCATCATAATCTTCATCATCGAATTCGATTTCGGGTTCATCGACATCTTCATCATCTGTTGACTTAACGGGTAATTCAACATCGATATATGCTTTTTCTTCCTTGATCTCTTCATCAAGATCTTCTGTTTCTTCTTCGTCTTCTTCGACTTCTACTTCAACTTCTTCCTCTTCTTCGAGAACGTATTCTGTAAAGTCAAGATCTTCATCGGTGTCTTCTTCAATTTCTTCTGCATGAACAAATGCATAACCGTCTTTGTCCCACAGTTCAAGATTTCTTTCCTTTAAATCCCACTGATCATCCCCACAGTAAACAAATTTTGCACTCTGGGTCATATCCATATAAAGTTGAGTGAGTTTATCAATATCATCGAGTGGAATTTCTTTTGCTTCAGCAACGCTGCGCATGATATCTTGTATGCTTAGTGGGTGTTCTGATTCCTTGAGTAACACCTCAGCAATATCGAGCATTGCCATTGTTTTTAATTTATCGCTCATGTATGCCTCCTAAAACCGTATCTATTGTATACTAATCGTTTTGTTTTTGCAAGTTATTAATGAGTTAATCGTGTAATGAAGAAAACGATGGCTAAGATAACGGCTAGAACGATAAAAAGCTTAAGCATCTTTTTAACAAAGCCAATGGTACCAAAAACCAAAATAAATCCTACAAATACGATACCCACGAGTTTAATGAGTTCAGGCAATGGTGCAACAAATTCTTGATAGAGTCCAATCAATCTGTTGTCAATATCTAAAAGATTTTGAAGCCAACCATTAAAACTACCGTAAATACCCTCAAAGAAGTTTTTAATTGTTTCCCACATGAATTTTTCCTCCTAAAATTTCTGCCTATTCTCGACAGCCTTGCTCAGGGTTAACTCATCTGCATATTTGAGATCAGTACCCACAGGTAAACCATAAGCGAGTCTGGTTATACTCAATGTTTCACTTTCAAAAAGTGATTTTAGATATTTTGCTGTCATTTCTCCTTCGACGGTTGAATTGGTAGCAATAATCATTTCACTAAACGTTTTGATCCGATCAGCCAGTGAATCGATCGTTAAATCCTTATCTGTAATTCCACGTGAAAAATCGATGAGTCCTCCAAGGACATGATACATGCCTCGATAGGTTTTCATCTTTTCTATTTGAAATACATCCTTCGCATCTGAAACAACCATGAGTATCGAATGATCTCTGTGTTCATCTTTGCAGATGGAGCAGATATCTTGATCGGTTATCATGTGACAGATAGGACAATATTTAATTTCGGTTTTGAGTCGTTTGAGATGATCTGAAAATTGAATTAGATCATTTTGATCCATCTGTGTAATCAAGTGAAGTGCTAATCTCTCAGCTGTTTTTTCACCTATTCCCGGTAGCTTTTCGAAATCTTCAATCATCTTTCTTAAAATGGTGGGGTACATTAAAATCCGAACCCACCCATACCACCGGTAAATTGCCCCATGGTTTCTTCTTGTTCTTTTTCGATTTGTTTGAGGGCATCGTTGGTTGCTAATAAAATAGCATCTTGTAATAATTCAACCTCTTCAAGTAATTCTGGGTTGATTTGTACATCGATTACCTGTCTGGTTCCCTGCATAATGACCATAACACCTGATGCTTTTCCAAAAAACTCTTTACGTTCAAGAGCTTCTTGAGCTTCCATCATCTGTTTTTGCATTTTCTTTAGTTTGTTTAGCATATTGGGATTCATGGTTCTACTCCTTTATGTTGACTTTATCACCAAAGTACTCTTTAGCGAGTGATATTATTTCTGGTTCTTTTGTTGATTCTTCTATTTCTGTGTCATAGAGTTTAAGGTCAAACGGTGGAAGTTTAGGTTTCTTTTGTCCTTTTTTCCATAGGTCAAGATAAACTTCTTTAATAACCAGCCAATCTGTTTTTAGTATCGCTATGATATCATCAATCAGATGATTTTTGTTGTTAAATACTTCAAGTGCTAGTTTTTTTGTTTCAGGATGAAGGATTCGTTTGCATAAATTGATGTCATCATAAACCAAAAGCATCGTATCAGAGACAGCTTCCATATCTGCTTGAGATAAAAGATAAGCTACCATCTTAAGGTTTGCTTTGGGGTAGTCCTTTAAGTGAGACCATCCCGATAGAATGAGAGCTTTTTTATCTTTATCAGCATTATTTAATACACGTTCAACCTGTTTGATGGTGACGAGTGGTTTTTGTTTGGATGGCTCAACGACCTGTGCTTTGGGTTGTTGTCTCATACTTTCTTTCATCTCAAGGATGTCGTTTTTTAAACCTTGAATGATGCCATCATAGTCAATGGTCTTGAGCTGTTGATGTTCCATCATTTTAATGATTGCTAGCTCAACGTAAGCTCTCTTTTGATGAGTCGTCTTCATATCTTGTTGAAGTTGGTTGAGTATCTCTAAGTAAAAATAGACCTTATCGGTTGAAAATATAGCGGTGAGTTCACCGTATTTAGGATTTGTGCTTTTTGTTGTCTTTTCAATCAAAATATCACGAAGTGCTAGGATGAGATCGTTGACAATACGTGTGATCTCTTTTCCCTCTGCGAGTAATTCCTTTAAGATTTCCATCGTCACAGGAATTTCTTTGTTGGAGATTGCAGTTAACATGCGAATCAATGATTTTTTAGCTACACTTCCTGATACCTGGTGGACATCATCTTCGGTAATGGTTTCACCGGCGAATGAAATCGCCTGGTCCAATAAGGAAATCGCATCTCGCAGTCCACCTTCTGCATTTTCAGCTACCGCATAAATCGCTTCAGGTGTAATATTGATTTTTTCGCTTTCTGATATCTGTTTTAACTTAAGTACGATATCGGATGTTTCAATGTTTTTGAAATCAAAGCGTTGACATCTAGAGAGAATCGTAGCTGGTACTTTATGAATTTCAGTTGTAGCTAATATAAAGATAACATGTTTAGGTGGTTCCTCTAAGGTCTTAAGCAAAGCATTAAATGCTCCAGGGGTAAGCATATGGACTTCGTCAATAATATAGACTTTATATTGACCCACAGAAGGCATATACTTAATTTTATCTCTTAAGTCACGAATTTCATCGACACCATTATTTGATGCAGCATCAATTTCAATGACATCAGGAATAGAACCATTATCGATTCCTTTACAGACATCACATTCATTACATGGTTCCATACTGGGTTGGTGGATGCAATTGACTGCTTTAGCAAATATCTTTGCAATACTTGTTTTACCTGTTCCTCTAGGTCCTGAAAAAAGATATGCATGGGCAATTTTATCGTGCAATAGTGCATTTTGAAGTGTTTTAATGATGACCTTTTGTCCAGAAACTTCACTAAAAGCTTTCGGACGATAGGCGCGATACAGTGCTACATATGCCATAAAAATACCCTCTCTTTCATATTCATTATTATAACATAATAACCTTTGAAACTATCATCTCTTTTGAGGTTTATTTACCAAGACAAAACTTCGAAAAAAGTTCATTTAAAAGGTCATCTGTATAATCTTCACCTAGAATTTCTCCTAGTACCCTCCAAGCATGTGTTAAGTCGATAGCATAGACGTCTACTGGCATATCTAAATCAATCGATTTCATGACGTTTTCTAATGCATCTCTTGCTTCTTTAACCTTGGTGATATGACGTATATTGGATAAGTAATTGAAATCTCTTGATAGAATATCCTCTAGTTCAAGTTTTTTAAGTATCGCTTTTTCTAGATCCGATAATCCATATTTAGTAATGGTAGAAATGGCGATCACTTCTTCCATTGATAATGCTTTGGGTAAATCTGCTTTATTGGCAATGATGATTCGTTTATGATTTTTAGTCAGTTCCAATAATTCTTTATCTTCTTTGGTGAGCGCTCTGCTTTGATCCAAGACTAAAAGAACGAGTTCAGCATCTAATAATGCCTTTTTTGACCGATCAACACCGATTTTTTCGACAACATCATTGGTATCTCTAATACCTGCAGTGTCAATGAGTTTTAAGGTAATACCTTTGATATTAATATAAGCTTCGATGGTATCTCGTGTGGTTCCTTCAATTTCAGTAACAATGGCTTTTTCTTCATTCAGTAAAGCATTTAATAAACTGGATTTGCCGACGTTTGGTTTTCCAATAATGACTGTTTTGACGCCATCACGAATCAGTTGATTCTTATAGGATTCATCTAGAATGTGATTGATTTCTTGAATGAGGTCTAGTGTTTTGGGTCCGATGATTTCCTTGCTCATAACAATGGCATCATCATATTCGGGGTAATCGATATTAACTTCAATCTGAGCAATAATGGTAAGCAATTTAGATCGTAGACTTGAAATCAAATAAGATGTTTCTTTTTGGATACCTAGATTAGCTATTTTGAGTGCTTGTTCGCTTTTCGCATGAATAAGATCCATAATTGATTCTGCTTGAACGAGGTCAATGCGTCCATTTAAATAAGCTCTTTCACTAAATTCCCCAGGTTTGGCTAACCGAATATCTAATGTTAGGATGCGCTCTAAAACTTTTTGCGTGATTAAAATACCACCATGTGTTGATATTTCAACAACATTCTCAGCAGTAAATGTTTTAGGCTTTCTCATGACGGCAACCATCACTTCGTCTAAGTAGGAACCATCATCGTTGATGATGTGTCCATAATGAAGTGTATGTGACTTCACTTTTGTTAAATCTTTACCCTTAAATATTTTATTGATTTCCGTGATCGCATGTTCGCCACTGATACGAATAACGGATATACCTGCAGTTCCAAATGGTGTGGAAATCGCAGCTATGGTTTCAAAATTCATATTTACTCCTCAACGGATTTCGATGGATTTCTCTTTTCATGTGAAACAAGTGGGTTAAATCCTCTGCTAAAATCGCGAGCTAAGATGAAGATGATGATAAATACACCAAGGATTGAACCAATGAGTAAATATCCACTACCCAAAATGAGACCTGTCATGGCGGTGAACCAGATGGTTGCTGCCGTGGTGATACCTTTAATGACTTGTGATGAATCTTTTAGGATAACACCTGCACCAATAAAACCGATACCTGTAATAACTTGTGCAATAACGCGTTGACCTTCTGGGTCGATACTCACGCCAGTTGATGCAAGATATATCTGATGTTCAAACATCAGCCGTTGCATGATGGCAATTCCTGCACTCGCCATAGCGACTAATATGTGTGAAGATAAACCTGCTGCTTTCCCCACATTTTGTCTTTCTAGCCCTACAAAACCACCCACAATAAATGAGATGATCAGTGGAACTCCAATTTTCATCATAATGTCTGTAAATGATAAATCAAAATCATAAAAATACATGGTATGTTTCCTCCCTAATTTTAATCAATAACATGTACTGCCAGTCCGTGTTATTTTTCCTTTGGATTTCTTTCTTTATACATATCATTAAAGTGAACTTTCGTTTCACCTTTCTGATATCCTAAAATGGCTTCTAAATTAACATTTTGCCCCGCATGAAAGATATGCGCATCCACATTTGGATTGATCTTTCTTAATTCATCAATCATTGCTTTTATTTCTCTTCGTTTAGATGATGTCTTTTCAGCAACAACCGTGCAACCACAATTCATAGCTTGAATGCCACTTCTTTTTGTCCATCTAATAATGTCTTTTTCTTTGATATACATCATGGGACGTATGAGTTCAATATCTTCAAAATTATCTGCTTTGATTTTAGGAACCATCGTTTTAAATGTTCCGTTATAGAAGAGGTTGAGAAGCGTTGTCTCAATGACGTCATCAAAGTGATGACCTAAAGCGAGTTTATTACATCCAAGTTCTTTAGCTGCATTATAGAGGAACCCCCTTCTCATGCGAGCACACATATAACATGGATTTTCTTTAGCAATCTTACCCACAACATGAAACACTTCAGAGTTTCTTATGGTAAGCGGTATGTTGAGATACGAACAATTGGTTTCTAGAAGTTCTCTATTGATCTCTCTAAATCCTGGATCCATCGCTAAAAAAACAAGTTCAAAAGGAATTTTGTTGTGTTTCTTTAGTTCTTGAAAGAGTTTAGCCATGAGCAATGAATCTTTTCCACCTGATATACCGATGGCTATTTTATCTCCAGGTTCAACAAGTTCATAATCATTAATGGCTTGAACAAAAGGTTTAAAAATATCTTTTCGATAGGTCTTCGTCAAGCTTCGTTCGATATCATCTAATGGAATTTTAGGTGTATCGACGATAATCGTTTGACACGCTTGTACCATACTATTTTTCACCCAGATAGGTAGCTACCAGTTTTTCTGCGTCTTTAACAAACTGATCAAGTTGATCCCAAGATTCTAGTTTACATCCAGCCGCTTTGGCATGTCCACCACCACCGTATTGATTAGCTAATTTATCAATATTTGGTCCTGATGAACGGAGGCGAATTCGAATTTCATTTGGATACTCCATAAAGAGTGCCCAAACAGGATATCCTTCAATACCTCCAATAAGTCCGACGTTTGATGCTGCTTGTTCATCGGTGACATTATATTTTTCTATGACATCCCGTGTCATCTTGATATAGACAAATCCTTGTGCTGTCACAAAATTGGAATAGACATATCCCTTGAGAGCAATCATCTCAAGTGATTCTTGTGATAGCATTTGATCAATGTACTCGACATCGACACCTTTTTCTAAAAGTATTCCAGCAAGCTGAAAGGTGAGTTTTGAAACACCGCGAAAACGGAAACGTCCGGTATCTGTGACAATACCTGTATAAAGTGCAATGGCACCTTCTTCGGTCAATTTAAGTTCACTTCTAAACTTGTAGTAGAAGTAAGTAATCATTTGTGCACAGGAAGGAAACGATGTATCAACCCATCTGAGATCTCCGTAGTGATCTACAGGTATATGATGGTCAATTTTGATAATTTCTTTTCCTAAAGTATAGCGTGAATCTGAGATTCGATCTTTGACGGCTGTATCAACAACAATCGATAGAGCTCCTTCGTAGACATCATTTGTGATGGTATCAACTTTTCCAACGTAATCAACAAAATCGCTGGTTTCACCAACAACATAAACTTTCTTTTTGGGAAATGATGTTTTGATGATATTCTTTAGTCCAAACTGTGCTCCATAACAGTCTCCATCTGGACGCTTATGTCCGTGGATAATGATGGTCTCATATTCTTTGATTTTATTTAATATTCTTTGCATATTCTTTTGCCCTTTCATCAAGATCTTTTAACACGAGATCAACCTCATTCCAATCCTTTAGACTCGCACCACATGCTTGGTTATGTCCACCACCACCGTATTTTTTTGCGATATCGACGATGGTAATTCCTCGTGCTCTAAATTCACCAACGATGAGATTATTTTCAGTGTCTTCTGTGAAGTTTGCCCAAATAGGAATTTCTTTAATACCTGCCATTTGGTTGACCATACCTCTTGATATAGCTTGGAATTCAAGTCCACTTGACTGAATGAGCTCACTATCGTTTTTGCGGTACGCAACGCCATTTTCGGTTATTTCAAAACTTGAAAATAAATTCTTAGTCAACCGTTTTTGAAGTGGTTCAGTGTAGATGTAATCATAGAAATCTTGAACCGATGGTTCGAATTTCGTAATGTAGGATGCAAGTTCAAATGTCTTAGATGCATTGTTTAGATAGAGAAATCTTCCCGTATCTGTAACCATACCTCCATAGAGATAGGTTGCTGCTTCTGGTGTGACCCTTAAATTCATTTCCTTTATCAGATCAACAATCATCTCAGATGCCGATGCATAGGTTGGATCTCTATAAAACAAACTCACGTTTTCGATATCGGTATCATTTTGATGGTGATCTATAATGATTAAATCTGTAGCTAATTTATAGCGTTCATCACTGACCAATCTTGATACAGAAACATCGGTAATAATAGCCAGTGCATTGATGTAGTAAGCATCGGGTATCGTATCCATTTTAGCAAGGTAGACCATGTCATTTGAATCTCCTACAACATAGACTCTTTTATCAGGATAATTTTCTTTAATGGTGAGATAGAGTCCATATTGTGAACCGATAGCATCCATATCAGGTCTTGCATGACGATGGATAATTATTTGATCATATGATTCGATAAGATGAATGATATTTCGTTTGATATTCATAGCTCAAAACCCTTTCCAATGTATTATGGTAGTATATCATATTTGGATGAAAAAAGCGATTGATTTATCGCTTTTTATCGGTTGATATGTTCTAAAAATTAAAGCCATGGACTCTCGAAATGTGGTGTCCATACGGGATTGGTTGTTGTATTCGTATTGGACACAAAATTCCAATCAGGTGAATGTTCGCCATCGGGATTTGTTGGGTATCCAAAGACTCCCCAACCGTTTTGTTTTGCGCGATTTTCAGCAAATCTCAAGAAGGTTAAATAAGGTACATTTTTATAGGTCAACAGGTAATCAGCAGCTGAATATTGTCCAGGTACTGCAGATAATCCTTCTCTTACAATCAGAAACTGGGATAGATGACCGTTGATCCAGACAAGACCTAAACTGCGGTTATAGGTTTCCTGTACTTTAACGCCTGGAATAGATTGTATGCGAATCTCTTTTTGATGAGGACTGTTTAAGAGGTATTCTTTGTTATATTTACTTGCAACATAACCCCAGGGTTCAGCATCAACGTTGGATCCATCGACTTCAGGTGTGTTGATGTAATAATAGCGTACGGAACCTCCTGAAAAGCCGCTTGTTCCAACAAAGGTTGCGGTATCGCCATCTGCAACTCCTGAGTTAGAAGTTAAGATTGCACCACCTCCACCAACTGTTGGATCACTTGGACTTAAGAATGGCAACTCTAAGTACTGTTCTTCCAATCTAGGTCCTTGGTAGATATCTTCAAGAGTTTTGATTTCATGATCATCATTTTTTAGATAATCAAACATATCGGGTAGGTAATAGATGAAACTAAACATATCAAAAGTGGTTGAAGGTTTGTAGTCTTCCTTTTCACCTAAGCGGATCATAGTTAAGTCTTTTGAGTAATCCACATCAAGACCAACCAATCCTACAAAATCGACAACCTTGTTTTTCGCGTTCAATTCAATTCCATCGTTTCCATTAAATGGAAGTGAGCCCTCTGCATATGACATGTCATATTTGGATTTGACTTCTGTATTGTTTGAGTTGCTTGATCCAATAGCAAAATAACTCTGAGCAGCAATCGTACCCGAAAGTTCGATGGTTTGAGTTACTTCTGTCGATCCATTGGTGTAAAAATTAAGTATGTAATCTTTTAAATCAATGGCATTCTCAGATGGATTATAGAGTTCAATAATATTGTTTGCTTGAAGTGTTGCATCAAATACTTTCGATATGACAACTGGAGAATCCGTATCCTTTTTACACGCAACAAGACCCAACACTGCAAAGCTCATGATAACAAAAAGAATAATCTTTTTCATGACATCACCTCTTATATATTTTAACATATGTATCTTATCAAACTTCATTTAACAAAGAAGTTAGTTGTTTTCAGATTGTAATTTTTTCTCTCTAAGACGTCTTCTTATATATTTATGGAAAAAGAGAAAATAGGTTATCGGTAGAACAATCGCTATTTCAATAGCGATATAGGTGAAATAGAAGCGATTATAGCTTTGAAGTTCACCTAGTAACTCATCATTATAATAGATGCCATCTTGTTGATCAAGATTTGATAATCCAAATTGGGTAAGTATATCCAAATTTGCATCTGTTAATGCTTGGATATCGCGATCATAGGATGCATCAAATACATCGTTTGGGATAACATCAATGAGACTTCCGTTGGATAAATTAATCAAGGTTGAATTGACACCATCTTCTCTTTCATAATGAATGGTAATCATTTCAAATATCGCTTGTCCCGTAGATGTTTTAAGTAATTCTTGGTTAATAACCATCATACGTCCATGATTGTCATAGAGTGGGGTCATGGTTTCAATAAACGTGCTTTTGTTTCCATCACCCAGTGAAAGATTTCTATCAAATGAGATTTCAGCTTTGATGATGTGATAATCATTATCATCTTTTTTTGCCTGGTCATCATTGATTTCAATATCATTTAAAAGGATGGCAACAGAGTTGTGTGCTTTACTTCCTTTAAATTCAACCAGTGGATAAATAGAGATTTGAATACGCTTAGTTTCACTTTCAAATAACATCTGATAGAGCGGTTCAGCAAGTATGTATGCATCTGTACCATCATGGTTATTGGCAATGACGGTTCCTTGAATAAGTGCAGTTTCATTTTCACTAAATA
>JAVEVJ010000098.1:0-2925 GCA_034005105.1 Acholeplasmataceae bacterium
ATTTTAAGCATGGTTGGCCAGGTCAAACGACGTTTATGATGCCTTGCTTTTGGCCAAGGATCTGAAAAATTGAGATAGAATCTATCGATACTACGTATTTTTATCCACGCTTCTAACATCTCTGCAGATCCTAAAATAATGATCAAGTTATCAAGTCCTAGAGCAACTTTCTTTTCTGCAATCCTGTAACATACATTTTTATCTACTTCAAGTGCGATAAAGAGTTCATCTTTGTGATCATATGCCATATGTGTCAAAAACTGTCCCTTGCCAGAACCAATTTCTAAATGAACACATTGAGATGCATCGAGTGAGAGTTTTTTAGGTTCAATCAGTACACCCATGCGCTCTAGATTTTGAAGTGTTGCTACTTTGATATGTCTTTGACGCATAAAAAATCACTCCATCTATTGAAAAAGGGTAGATGATCTACCACTTTTTTTTCTTTTATTTATGAACCTTACCTAATCCTTCAGTCAAGAGGAAATCAGCAATTTGGACCATCGCTTTTTCAGCATCCGATCCTGTGATATGGATGGTCACGTGTTCACCTTTATAAATGCCAAGGGACATCAAACCCATGATTGATTTGAGATTGACCGTTTTACCCATTGCGGTGAGATTGATATCGGATGAAAAGCTCATGGCGAGATTGACAAGACGTGTTGCAGGTCTCGCGTGAATACCGTACTCTGATGTGATATAGAATGTTTGCTCCATATTAGTTTACCTCTTTCTTTTGCTCGACTAATTGTGTGTAGATTGCTTTCGTGTGATGTTTGATTAAAAGGGTTAACTCCTTGCCTTTAAGTACAGCAGGAATTTCAAGTTTTCTTAGAATGCTTTGATCGACCTGTTTAATGTTTTCAACACTTACTTTGAGTCGTTGATGTTCCATAGAAACTGATTGGATGTTAGAAATACCACCAAGACCTATAATGAGTTCATCGACAGGAAGACTTTCTGTGATCGTCTCCTTCGGTTTCTTTTTTTTCAAAAAGAAAAGGAAGATGATGAGGATCAGAATAACAGATGCTGTGATACCTAAGATAATTAATTGATCATTTGTTAATTCAAACATAGTAAGCCTCCACCACAACAATTATAACGAGAAATCTTAATGATTTCAATTATTTAATAAACATTGCATCACCAAACGAAAAGAAACGGTAGTTTTGTGCTATAGCTTCTTGATAGGCAAGCATCATGTGTTTCTTGGTTGCAAGTGCACTGGTTAGCATCAGCAATGTCGATTTCGGAAGATGAAAATTGGTGATCAATGTGTTTATGACTTTGAACTGATAACCGGGATAGATAAAGATGGATGTTTCAAATGTTCCAGGTCTAAATATATCTTGAAAGTTTGATTCAAGCGTGCGCACCGATGTTGTTCCAACGGGTACAATCCGTTTACCAAGTCTCACAGCTTCATTTAATCTTTTTGCACTCTCATGACTGATGGTATAGGTTTCTTCATGCATGAGATGTTTTTCAACCTCATCTACTTGGACAGGTTTAAATGTTCCAAGTCCGACATGGAGTGTAATGGGGATAATCTCAATTCCCTTTTGCTTAATTTTTGTTAAAAGTTCATCCGTGAAGTGTAGTCCAGCAGTCGGTGCAGCAGCACTTCCAAGATCTTTCGCATAAACCGTTTGATAGCGATCACGATCCATGAGTTTTTCTGTAATATATGGAGGAAGTGGCATGGTTCCAAGCTGTTCCAAAATTTCAATAAATAGACCTTCATAATGCATCTTGAAGATGCGAAGACCTTCCTCTTTGACCTGAATACATTCAGCTCTTAAGAGGTTGGAAAATAAAATGTTTGTTCCTACCTTGACACGTCTTGCTGGTTTGGTCATCGCTTCCCAAATGTGAGGTTCTACTTCTTTTAGAAGTAAAACTTCAATGACAGCATCCGTTTCTTCTTTGATACCAAGCAATCTGGCAGGTAATACTTTCGTGTTGTTGATCACTAAAACATCGTTTGAATTTAAGAAATCAAGGATATCGTAGAAGTGATGATGTGAAATCTCTCCGGTTTGTTTATCGAGCACTAACAGTCTTGAATGATCGCGTTTATCCGTCGGGTGTTGTGCAATGAGTTGATGCGGGAGATGATAGTTAAAATCATTTACCTTCATTGTCAAATAATCCTTTATAGTATTTAATGCCTAAAGCGTGATAGGTTTTTTCTGTTGCTACACGTCCACGATTGGTACGCTTGATATAACCCTCCATTAAAAGATAGGGTTCATAGACATCTTCAACCGTTGTCATTTCTTCAGAAATGGACGCCGAAATCGATTCAATTCCCACGGGTCCCCCACCAAATTTTTCGACAATGCTTCTCAAATAACGATAATCCGTGTGATCAAGTCCATTTTCATCAATACCTAATTTGGACAGAGCGTGATTTGTTATCTCATCTGTAATCTTGCCATCACCGATAATTTCAGCGAAATCTCGAACACGTCTAAAAAGACGATTAGCGATTCTGGGAGTTCCTCTGCTTCGTTTAGCAAGCGATGAGACTGCATCGGCATCAATATCGTTTTGATAGACCTTGGAGGTACGCCAAACGATTTGTTCCAAATCGTTGACACCATAGTATGAAAGCCGAAAGACAACACCAAAACGATCCCTTAACGGAGCAGATAAATCACCAAAACGCGTGGTTGCTCCAATCAAGGTAAATGGAGGTAAATCGATACGAATACTTCGTGAATCATGATCTTTACCGATAACGATATCAAGGACATAATCTTCCATAGCAGCATATAAAACTTCTTCGACAAAGCGAGGAAGTCTGTGAATTTCATCGATAAATAAAACATCTCCTGGTGATAGCGAACTTAAAACAGCTGCCAAATCACCACTTCTTTCAATTGCAGGACCTGAGGTCACTTTAATCTGTACCCC
>JAVEVJ010000099.1:0-2918 GCA_034005105.1 Acholeplasmataceae bacterium
CACCTAGATTCGACAAGTAGTTCTCTAGTGCTAATACGCTATCAAACTCATATTGTGGATAGGCATACATGCCCTTTAATAACTCTTCACTTCGCTTGGTGAGATAATAATGATTTTTATCATAGACAATTAAGACAATATAGTGAATCGGTTTAGGTTTTGAAAGTTTGGACAGATTAGGATACATATGTTGCATCTGATTTTGATAACCTACACAATGTTCTTGAAGTGGACATTTATCACATATGGGATTGCTTGGTTTACACAAAGTTGCACCTAGTTCCATCAGAGCTTGGGTATAAATTTCAGGATGACTTTTTTCAATATAGTTTTGATTGATACGATCAAGTGCTCTTTTATTTTTTTCCAATCTAAAATCACGATCATCTCCTAAATAACGCGAGAGCACACGAATAACATTTCCATCGGTTGCACTATAAGGTTTGCCGTAGGCAATTGACATAATCGCTCCAGCAGTATAGTGACCAATGCCTGGTAATGATAAGACATCTTGGTAGGTATTAGGAAATAAACCCTGATATTTTTGAGCGATGAGTTTTGCAGCTTTATGCATGTTTCGAAACCGACGATAGTATCCCAAACCTTCAACCTGTTTTATTAAAAATTCCTCGTCTGCTTTTGCTAAATCAACAAGGGTCGGAAAAACCTTTATAAAGCGATCAAAATAAGGAATGACGGTATCAACTTGTGTCTGTTGAAGCATCACTTCACTGACCCAAATATGGTAGGGGTTATTCGATTTACGAAAAGAAAGTTCTCTCTGATGTTTAAGATACCATGATTCAAGTGCTTTAATATTCATCAGATAACCGCTTCTCGTATACCACAAAATTCAATCATGTCATCAAATCGTGTGAATGCTGACATAACCACTCCATGACATACAACAATAATTTTTTGATAAGACTTATACTTGTTTAGTGCATGTTTGACACGCTTTTGCAATTCCTCATAAGTTTCCCATGGGTACTTATGATCTTTGTGGCTTTGACCTTGACATAAAATATATTCCTCATACGATTTTTGAACTTCAAAATCGAAGGTGAATGTTTTATCAGGCATCCATTCATGTAAATCATGTTCAACCACTAAAGGAATCTGTGTGATACGAGATATGATCGCTGCTGTTTGTAGTGCTCTCGTATATGGTGATGAGACGATAAGTTCAGCATTTTTAAGTAGGGGGTCTTGTGCTACCCACTCAGCTTGTTCTATCCCTCTATTTGTCAATTTTCCAAGTTCATAACCCATGTTTGGTAAGTTCTTTTCTTTCACTTCATCATAGCGTGGTTCACCATGACGAATTAATATCAGTTTGGTCGACATTTCGCTCACCTCTTAAAACAATTATAGCATAGGTATACTATGCACATGGATTTAATATATACGATAAAAATGTTATACTGATTATAGATAAGGAGGGAGTACATGTCCATTTTCACTGAACGTCGTTCGGTTCGTCAATATGACCCGAATGTAAAAATAGATCGAAATGAAATGAAACAGATTTTAAAGGATGCTACAAGAGCACCATCTTCGATGAATATGCAACCCTGGAGGTTTGTTGTTGTTGAAAGCGATGAGGGAAAACAACGTTTAAAGAACGTGTTATATGGCAATACCAAGCAGCTTGATACCTCATCAGCGATGATCTGTATCTTTACGGATTTAAAAAAATACGATTATGCAGAAAAAATACTCAATCAGGCAGTCGATGAAGGCTTAATGCCCGCTGAAGTGAGAGACAAACAACTCAGAAATATATGCAATATGATTCCCGCTATTTCTGAAGAAAGTATTGAAAAAGGCGGACTCATCGATTCATCACTCGTTGCAATGCAACTCATGCTCGTAGCAAAATCCTATGGTTATGATACATGTCCCATCGGTGGGTTTAAGCATGAAGAGATCGCAGCTGCGCTCAATCTGGATCCCAATCGATACAAACCTGTATTTATTGTATCCATTGGAAAAGCGGTTGAACCTGGTTATCAATCGATACGTCTTGATGTTGATGATGTAACCTTTTGGCAATAAACACATCTTAGATGTGTTTTTTTATATGTGATTTTTAACTTAATTAAGTTTCTTTATTGGCAGAAATATAATCGATCGTTATAATAGAATTATGAAATGATTAATAAGAAACACGATATGAAGGGAGATTTTTCATGCTAAAGAAAAACGAACTACAACAATTACTTGATGAAGGACTCAAAACTGGAGCCGATTTTGCTGAGATTTTTTTAGAAGACACACAGTCTGAAGTCATTCGAGTAACCAGTGGTGAAGTGACATCGATTGACCGCGGTAATACGTTTGGAGCAGGTGTACGTCTCATATTAGGTGTCGATGAAGTTTATGGTTATACAAATCATGTCTCATATGATGATATATTAAATGTTATTGAAAACTTAAGATCATCATTTAACAGCAAGCTCCACGTTTCCAAACCACTTGGTGACCCCCTTCCCATACGATCTTCAATTAAACAACCGATGGATCAAGTGAGCATGAAGGAAAAGACAAGTAAACTACAGCATTTATCACGCATCATGAAAAGTCATGATGAGCGTATTGTGCAATCGATTACCCAATTGGTTCAAACCGAACAAAAGATTCTTGTATGCAATTCAGAAGGCGTCTATCAAAATGATTTAAGAGCACATTCACGTGTCATTCTCATGGCTGTTGCACAAGAAAATGGACAGATGCAACAAGCTTTTGAAGGTCCAGGACGTTCAATGGGATTTGAAGTATTTGATGTCCTTGATTTTGAAAAGATAGCTGTTGAAGTTGCTACCAGTGCGATTACCTTATTATCTGCTGAAGATATGGTTTCAGAAGTGATACCTGTTGTACTACACAATGGATTTGGTGGCGTCATATTCCATGAA